>JBCBZA010000222.1:0-4501 GCA_039815575.1 Bacteroidota bacterium
GATCACCCATACCTCTGGCGATTTCGATGAGGCTATTGAATGGCTACGCCAGTTGGACAAGGAGTATGAGTTGACCGATGAGGACTATACAATTGATGATTTTATTGAAGATTTGAAACGCAAGGGGTACATCCGAGAGGAGTTTGAAGATGGCGGCGGGGAAATGGGGGAGGCTAGTGAAGATGGAGAAGAAGGAGACGGAAAGGGCAGAGGAAAAATAAATATTACCGCTAAACTAGAGCAGATGTTGCGCAAGCGGGCCTTAGACCAAATTTTTGGAAAAATAAAGCGCAGTGGTTCCGGTAACCACAAAACAGGCAAGTTGGGCCAAGGCGACGAACATTCCGGGGAATTTCGTGAATACCGATTTGGCGATGCTTTGGACCGAATTTCTATGACGGAGAGTTTGAAAAATGCCCAAATCAATCATGGCATTGGCAACTTTTCATTGGATGAAGGGGATTTAGTCGTCGAGGACACCGAATTCAAGGCCCAAATGAGCACGGTACTTATGATTGATATTAGCCATAGTATGATTTTATATGGGGAAGATCGTATTACACCGGCGAAAAAAGTGGCCATGGCCCTTGCAGAATTGATTACAACCCGTTACCCTAAGGATACCCTTGATATTTTGGTCTTTGGGAATGATGCTTGGCCCATTTCCATTAAAGAACTTCCTTATTTAAAAGTAGGACCTTATCATACCAATACGGTAGCTGGTTTGCAATTGGCCATGGATATGTTACGCCGCAAACGGAATACCAATAAGCAAATTTTTATGATCACCGATGGTAAGCCCAGCTGTTTGCGTATGCCCAATGGGGATTACTATAAGAATAGTGTGGGTTTGGACGATTACATTGTGGAGAAATGTTATAATATGGCCTCGCAGGCACGAAAGTTACACATTCCCATTACCACATTCATGATTGCCCAAGACCCCTATTTGATGCAGTTTATTAGGGAGTTCACACAAGCCAATAGAGGAAAGGCCTTTTATACGGGATTAAAAGGATTGGGCGAGATGATTTTTGAGGATTACGAGAACAATAGAAAAAAAAGGATAAAATAAGGGTATTATGCTGGATTTAAATTTCGGGCAAAAAACCATTTGCCTTGTTGCAACGCTCCTGTCGTTTATTACCGGACTTAAGGGGCAGACAGCCCAGGACTCATTGGCGATAAAACAGGTAGCGTTGGATTATATTGAATCCCAGCATAATATAAAGCCGGAGCAGTTTGCACGTTCGGCCCATCCGAGAATGGTCAAAAGGACCTTTTGGACGGATAAAAAAACAGGGAAAGAATATTTACGGGAAACTTATACGGATGCCATGGTTCTACTTGCTGAGACCTACAATAAAGATGGGAATGGATTTCCCGAAAATCCAAAGAAGAAAATTACCATATTGGATATTTACAAGAGAACTGCCTCGGTCAAACTAGAGGCCGATGAATGGATTGACTATATGCATATTGTAAAACTCAACGGAAAATGGCAATTGATCAATGTATTGTGGCAGTTTAATGATTCAGAAGACCATTAATAAGAAAGCAGGACAAAGGACTCCTTTTAGAATTTAAAAAGAATATGAAAGTAGAAAATATAAAAACCTTTGGGGAACTTAAAAAAGCAGGGTATCAACCAAAGGGAATTAAAAACGAACTGCGGGATAACCTACGGGAAAAAATAAAGGCAGGCGAAAATGTTTTTGTTGGAATATGGGGATACGAAGACTCCGTAATCCCAGAACTGGAACGTGCCATTCTTTCCCGTCATAATATCAACCTATTGGGGCTGCGAGGGCAAGCAAAAACAAGATTGGCCCGTTTAATGGTGAATTTGTTGGACGAATACATTCCCTATGTTGAGGGTTCCGAAATCCACGACGACCCGTTCAACCCTATGTCACGTTTTGCCAAAGAATTGCTTACGGAAAAGGGTGATGACACTCCAATTTCATGGTTGCATCGAGAAGAACGTTTTTATGAAAAATTGGCTACGCCAGATGTTACGGTAGCTGACTTAATTGGTGATGTAGACCCGATTAAGGCGGCTAACCTTAAATTAAGCTATGCCGATGACCGGGTCATTCACTTTGGGATGATTCCACGCGCCAATCGTTGCATCTTTGTGATTAACGAATTGCCCGATTTACAGGCTAGGATTCAAGTGGCACTATTCAATATTTTGCAGGAGGGCGATATCCAGATTAGAGGTTTTAAACTACGCCTACCTTTAGATGTACAGTTTGTGTTCACAGCAAACCCCGAAGATTATACCAATCGTGGAAGTATTGTAACACCACTAAAAGATCGTATCGGTTCCCAGATTTTGACCCATTATCCGGAAGATTTGGAAACCGCCAAAAAGATTACCAAACAAGAGGCTCAATTGGATGCCAGACAGAGTGAACATATCCATGTGCCTAATTTGGGAATGGATGTCTTGGAGCAAATTGGTTTTGAGGCGAGGGATAGTGAATATGTTGATGCAAAAAGTGGGGTGAGTGCACGAATGAGTATCACCGCGTTTGAGAATCTGTTAAGTACCGCAGAACGACGTATGTTATTATTCGGAGCCGAGAATACAAAGGTGCGCGTTAGCGACTTTATGGGAGTTATCCCAGCTATTACCGGTAAGATAGAATTGGTTTATGAAGGAGAGCAGGAGGGAGCTGCTTTTGTCGCTGAGACCTTGCTAGAAGCGTCCATTAAAAATATTTTCCCCAATTACTTCCCTAAAATTAGCAAGTTGGAGAAGAAAGGGGAGCCCACCGCTTATGATGACCTAATTGCCTGGTTTTTCGATTCCGACGGGTTTGAACTTTATGATGACGATGTTGACGAAACCTATCTCAAGAAATTGGATTCCATTCCGCCATTAAACGCCTTGGTCACGGAGTATGGAGCTGATATTCCTGAATCTGACCATTATTTCCTCAAGGAATTGTTACTATGGGGCCTTGTATCCCACAAAAAGTTGAGTAAATACCGTTTCCAAAATGGCGTTCGCTTTAAGGACTTGTATGGTAGTTACATTAGCGGTCTTTAACTTATTTTTTAAAGGGAAATAGCTTAAAAAAGGTAAGGCTACGCCAGAACCATTCCAAAGGTCCGTATTTAAAATAGTCAAGCCATAGTTTGCTTAGCCACATTTGGAGGGCAATGAATATTAGAGCCAAAAGGAAGGTGTAGAGTTGTCGAAGTTCCCCCAATAATCCTAAACCCCATCCAAAAAGGATAAAGGTGAAGACAACGCTCTGGACAACGTAATTGGTCAGTGCCATTCTACCATAAGGGGCAAATTTTGCAAGAAATTGTCCTCCTTTCACCTTTTTAAAGAGCATGACAAATAGAACGATATAAATGATGGTCATGGCAACGTTGACCAAATCCATACCAGTAAGACCGATCATTGCATTCCAACTGTTCATATTAAATTCGGTGCCCATGCTGGCAAATCCACCTGCCATGATTCCAAAAGCAACTGCAAAGCCAATTGAAGCGTAAATCAGCACTTTTTTCATGAACTTATGCTCCTGGCGAAAACGAGTAAAAAAGCCACTCCGTCCAACAACCAATCCTATTAGGAAGAAGGCAAAAGTAAAGTAACCACGACCATAAACACCATACTGAACCTCAGCTTTTTCAATATGACCGTCCGTGGCATTAGTAGAGAAGACCTCCCAAAGACTTCCATTTTTGAGTGTATCGTAATACGCAAGGACTTCTTTATTATCAGGATCCATATTCATTTCAGAAAATATCCCATCACCACCAGCAATCAAAAAGAGAATGAAACGGGCAAGGCCAAAAAACAATAGGCTGGCCATTAGCAAGACCCATTTGTTATTCACCTTATAGAAGGGAATCAGAAAAATACCCAACAGGGCATAAACGGTTAAAATATCGCCCCTATAAAAAAGGCTATGTACAAAACCGATGCCTAATAGTAGTATCAAACGCCATAAAAATCGCCCTCCAAAGTACCCACCACGTTGATTGGCATTATCCATTTGTATAAAAAAGCTCAACCCAAACAGAAAAGAAAACAGGGCAATAAACTTTCCTCGTAAAAAAATACCTATGACCCCATCGATAATATTATCAATGAGACCTTGGTGAACTGCTTCGTTAAAGGCTGTTGGCGTAGCGGACGCAATATAGTTCTCTACTACGTGGCAAATCACGATTCCTGCTAAGGCAAAACCACGTAAGGCATCAATGATTTCAATCCTTTTAAAGGACTTTGTAGCTTGGATTTTTTGGGTCATGGAAGGTTGCTTTTGATTGATGTTGCTCATTAGACATCAAAATACATAACATGTTACATACATGGGTCCTTTTTGTTTGGAGAATACCGCTATACTGTTTTTTTGTATTTTAAAACAAATATTCTGTATGTCCAATTGGTCCTACATATTGGTTCTTGTAGTCTCCGTATATGTGATTATAAGTCTACTGCTCTATTTTCTTCAAGATTTTTTTCTATTCA
>JBCBZA010000267.1:0-2802 GCA_039815575.1 Bacteroidota bacterium
ATCAAAGCAAGACCCTGAGCTACGGTAAATATTGTGGTTGTCACAGATGCGATGATTAATCCCAAGCCAATTTGCAGTAATAGAATGCGATCGCTATCATTAAGTACTTGTTCAAGCAATTTGGCCTTTAATAGGTAAGAAGCCGGTTCTTTTGAAACATTGGTAAGAATAACAACGCCAATATTCAATTCTTTTATCATAAAGAGTTTTGCCGCCATGCCATCTATACCCCCATTATGCTCAATTAAAGTATACTTGCCTTTTGGGGTGATCCACCAACCAAAACCATAGGAAGTGAAGTCATTGCTAAAGGCCGAACCTTCTATAGGGTATAGGATTTGAGGTCTAAAAATCATGCTGATCGTTTCCCTACTTACCAGCCTATTGCCCTTATAAACCCCATCATTGAGAAGGAGTTTCATATAGTTCATCATTTCGTTGGCAGAAGAATAGATAAACCCCGCTGCCGCCATATTGTCCCCCTTTTCTTGTTCTACGTAGGTTTTGTGAAAATTTTCATCCCACACGTGGGGAAACGCTATGTTTTGTTTGGTATTCCTAACTGTCGACTTAGAGGTGCTCTCCTCCATACCAAGCTTGTTGAACACCCTTTCTTTTAGAAAATCATCCCAGGGAATTCCCGTAACCTCGGCAACAATTTCCCCGGCTACCATATACATTACATTTTGGTAAGCAGGTCTTTCCCGAAAACCCGATACGGGCTTTAGATATTTCAATCGTTTTATGACCTCTTTTCGAGATAAATCCGAATGGTACCACAGCGTACCTCCACTAATCTCGTTGAGTCCACTCCTACGGGTCAGTAAATCCCTAATGGTAAAATTATTTGATAGGTAGGGGTCGTACAATTCAAAATAGGGCAGGTATTTTTTTACTTTGTCATCCCAGTGGATTTTATCTTCATCAACCAGAATCCCTAAGGTAAGGGCTGTGAACGATTTGGAGATAGAACCAATTCCAAAGAGCGTATTTTCATCAACAGGCCAATTTTTGTTGATGCGTCTGGTACCAAATCCTTTGGCATATAAAACGGAATCATTTTTAACAATTCCGATGGAAAGTCCGGTAACTTCAAAGTCTTTCATCAGTTGGCCAATGAAAGGTTCCAAGGCATCAATCTGGATGCTTTGCGTTTGAACATTGGAGGCAACTAAAAAAGTTAATACGATGATATGCTTTCTAAATTTCATGTTAACCAACTTCTATATGATAGATATTTATAAAACAAAATTGTTACAGACCGCAAATCCAGGCAATGTTATTAAAACGATTTACCGTGAACTGGTTTCACTTTTTTATCAATTTGGGAAGCACGTACCCTTGGATAATTTTTTCTGTTTGTTCAGCCGCTCCCCTTTTATTGTAATTCTCAGTGGCAACCACAATTACGGCATTTAATTCAGGGATTATACTAATATATTGCCCTCCATTGCCCCTCGCTTCTATGGCTGATATTGCCTTTCCGTTGACCGTATAGGTATCGTGCCACCAAAAATATCCATAGGCGTTCTTTTTAGAGGTGTTTTCTAATTTTGTGTGTTTTGCAAGGGAAGTATTGACCCATTCTTCGGAGAGGACACGTTCCCCGAGCCATGTACCTTTATTCAAGTATAACTGACCAAATTTTAGCATGTCAATTGGTCGCAAACAAAGTCCACCGCCGAAATAGGGATTTCCCTTATCATCCGTATTTAAGATGTAGTCATCGATTCCCAAGGGGGCGAATAATTTTTGATGCATATAATACTCTAATGGGTACACTAAACGCTCACTCAGATTAACACTGAGCAAAAAGGGATCAGCAGACCTATAATTGGTGTGCGTACCAGCCTTATATGTAAGTTCTGGTTCCAAAACGGTTTTAAGCCAGTCAGCAGATTCCTGATAGTCGTCTTCGTAGACACCAATACCAGAGCTCATGGTCAAAAGATGTTCAATGGTGATATTCCTCTTTTGTTCATCTTTGGTGTATTGATAGGCTTTGGGAATGTAATCGTACACCTTTTCTTGGGGACTTGTCATTATTCCATCGGCTATGGCAATGCCAATTATTGCGGAACCAATACTCTTTGCCGCGGAGCGTAAATCATTGGTTGACGAATTCGTGGTGCCTCTAAAATAGTTCTCATAATAGATTTTGCCATCTTGGGCTACAAGAACACTTTCAACGCCTTTTAACGTATTGGATTCAATATCGTTTTCCAGTTGGGAAAGGGCTAATGGTTCTTTGGTATACGACCAGTCCGTAGCTTTCTCTACCACCTTCACTTTAGGTTTTTTATCTACCCTACTATATGCTATTTTGCACAAATCGGTTGTCCCAATACGCACATTTAGTGCTATTTGGGATTTTTTCAGTTCGCCTTCGAAAAGTAAGCCGGTCTTGTAGTCCTTAAATGCAATCGTATTGTTTTCCAAGGTCAAATCGTTTACCCAAAAGGTTCCCAATAAGGGATATGCTGTAAACGCTTCCTCGGGACCGTCCAATTTTCTTATCTCTAAATACAGGGATTGAGATTGTAAATAATTGTTTGCAGCTAGGTTGAATTTACCTTCATAGTGATTTCCTTTTTTTTGAAGTTGAATAGGGTAAAAATCAATATTAAGTTTCACAAAACCATTGACTTCGTCCGTTTCATTGTTCAAGATGCCTTCAACACGAAGTTTATCATCCAGTTGAATAGCCAGGGTATCTTTTAGTGCAAACGCTTCCCGAAAAAGCTCTTTTTCATTGGATAACACCATTGTAGCTTTAGGGTTTTCCAAATTGGTAATGGTCAC
>JBCBZA010000279.1:0-2217 GCA_039815575.1 Bacteroidota bacterium
ATTTCCCGCCTTTTGTATTAGACTTTCCGCCTTTTGTATATTTTTTTTAGTAATTCATTTGACACTTTTGTACAATAAATGAATCCAATGGTATCTAAATGGCGATATACATATGTAAAGACAGTAGGAATCCAGCTCTTTATTGGTATACTAATAATTTGGTCTTTCGGCAGTTTTGGCACAAAAAAAAGCTACACTTTTCACAAAGGTTTTAATGTATACCATCTTAACCAGTCCTTTGCCAATATCTATATAGTTCAACAAGAAGATAAACTATTGATGATAGATTCCGGAAGTCCGGATAAAGGGCAAAAGGTGGAAACTAAATTGCTTGATATTGGCATTAACCCTAGGGACATCGATTATTTGATATTAACCCATGCGCACCCCGATCACGCGGGCAATGCACAATATTTTAAAGAGAAATTCGGAGTACGGCTAGTAGCTGGTGAAGGAGAGAAAGAAATAATCCGTATGCAAGGGGAGGACGCCAACCTATGCCCAAAAAGTTTCTTAGGGCATATTGTTAAAAGGACTATTGCCCAAAAACGGTATCCTTCATTTATACCCGATTTGAATGTTGAAGGCTCTTTTAATTTAGAGGAGCTGGGGTTTAATGGAACCATTTTACCCCTACCCGGACACACAAAAGGATCGTTGGTAGTTAGCATTGGTGATGCCGTTTTCGTAGGGGACATAGTTCGGGGAAAAACCCTGAACAAGAAAAAACCTACGAGACACTTATTTGTTTGTGACCCGATTCAAAATTTAAAGAATATAGAACGTATTGCCCAATTAAATGATGTAAAATATTGGTATCCAGGTCACGGCGGGCCAATTGCACATGAAGAAATGGAACAATTTATCAACAAAGAAAAACTAAAATGAAAAAAGTTATGAAAATTACAGGAATAGGAATTGGCACTTTGGTGTTGCTCTTTGCTGTGTGGCACGTATCCCAAGCGCAGTCCATTGCACCAACGCAACGTATGGCCTCCAATTTCAAAGGAAAGTTTTTAGCCATATCGGACGCCGATATGATTGCAGGGGCCTATGCCAATGGCGAATTGAACAAGGTACCTGAAATTGAAGATCAATTGGTATTGGTAGATGGTGCAAGCGCAATGCCCAATAACGGGAATTCATTGCACGTAAGTAATTCGGTCATCTCATGGCCCGCCATTTTAGAATGGAACACAGATTATCATTATGCTTACATTGCCGAGACCAGAGCGGTTCATGAAGGTGATACCCAAGAAATGGGCAATGTATTCACCGATTTTCCCAAAGGAAAGAAAATTACGGTAGTGGATTATACGAATCCGTCTTCTCCTCGCATTATTCAAGAAAAAGAGGTAGGTGAGAATATTCAGGGCGTCAGTATGAACGCTTCGGGTACATTATTGGCATCTGGATCCACGAAGAAGGGAAAGGAACTACTGGTAATGACCTTAAAAGAGGGGCTTGTACAGGAAACCAGCTACTTTACCCATGAGAGTATTGCAACAAAGGACACCGGGAATGGTGGTATACGCACCATAGAATTTCATCCTTCCAAGGATGTAATTGCAGCCAATCTCAACAATACCCATGTAATTTTCTTCAAGATTGTAAACAATGGGGGTAAAATAGGTATTGAACAACTAGGGAAACCCTTGGAAGTGGCCAAACGGTGGAGCGTTGGCAACTGGCACCCCTCTGGTAACTATTTCATACTATCGGATTTGCGATGGGGGGACGGATTGGGCGCAATTACACACGGTAAGGGCGAATTGGTCTCCGTTGGATTTGACGAAACTGGCAATCATACCATATTGGATAAGGAGAAAGTTGGGCTTAGTCCGGAAGGATTTGATATCAGCCCTGACGGAAATTATGCCGTTACGGCCAATATGCGTCGGACCTGGGCACCAAAAAAGGGCTTTTGGTTTGTTCCGGCACGAAAGAGATCATCACTTTCACTAATAAAAATTGATGCCGATACGGGTCAATTGACCAAATTAGGTAAGGACTATGGCTTTGAGGGGGCACTACCAGAAGATGCAATCTTTGATTCTGAGAACAATACCATAGCCGTGGCCGTCTATCACGACCGCAACGAAGAATTTCCTAAAGAAGGATGGATCGACTTTTGGGAACTGAAAGACGATGAACTTATCAAAACAGAAAAACAATTGAAAGTGACCCGTGGGGTACACAATTTATTATTAATCAAAT
>JBCBZA010000247.1:0-3583 GCA_039815575.1 Bacteroidota bacterium
CTAAGATCAAATATCATAATGGTATAGGGGTCTCTCTTATAGGTTTAGGAAATACCTACTTAAGCAAGGGGAACATCAAAAAGGCTAAGGAATATCATATGCGAAACATCGAATTTGCAGAAGGAATTGGCGATAAGGATGGAGCTGCAAGTTCCTACAACAATTTGGGAAATATTTATAACGAGACTGGTGAATATGCCAAAGCCATGGAACAGTATACACTTGCTTCTAAAAAGAACATAGAAGCGGGCAACGAAAAAAATGCTGGGATAGCCATGGCTAACATCGGTTTGATACATCAAAAGCTCAATAATTACGAAGAAGCGATTACATATTACGTAAATAGCGATAGTCTTTTCAAAAAGTTCAATTTTATCCCTGGACGGGTTTTTGTCCTAAAAAACCTCGGTGTTGTCACCAAAAATCAAGGTGATCTCGATACTGCTTTGGAATATTACGATACTGCTTTGGAAACATATAAAAAAATGGGGCTACGTCGTGAGGCGGGCCAGGTACATGATAACATCGGGAATATTTTCTTTGAAAAAAAGGAATATGATGAGGCGGTAAAGAACTACCATCAATCACTGCGCATTGCCAAAATGATTAACGACTCAATTAGTATTGCCATGGCAAGTCAGGCGCTTGGGAAAGGCCTATTGAAACTAAAAAAATTGGATAGTGCACTGATATATTCCCAATCGGCTGCTTCATTCTCCGAAAAACTGGGAATAAATCTTACGGCAATGGATGCGCATAAAAATCTAGCGGAGATTTATTATGATAAACGACAATATAAAAATGCCTATCGGCATCTTGACGAGCATAAACAACTTCGCGATAGTTTATATACCATTGAAAAACGCGACCTAGCAGAAGAAATAGAAGCTAGGTATCAAAATGAGCAAAAAACAAAGGAGATTGCCCTTTTGGCCTCGGAAAAAGAGATACAGGAACTTCAATTGAACAAAAGGGAGAACGAACGAAATGCCATTATTGGGTTTGCCGTTTTGGTACTTTTCTTAGCGGGGTTATTTTATAATCAATATCGTATTAAACAAAAATCAAATAAAGAACTTCAAGCACTAAATGAGGTCAAGTCCAATTTTTTTGCCAACATTTCACACGAGTTCAGAACACCATTGACACTCATTAAAGGCCCAATAGAACATCTGGAACAGAACCCTGATGAAAGACTCCATCCTGAAGATGTTACAATGATACGTCGCAATGCCAATAAGGTGCTTGGCCTTGTGAACCAACTATTGGATTTGTCTAGAATTGACCAAGGTAAATTACAGTTACACCCCACGGAAGGAGACATATACAAAAGTCTAAGAGCTGCAGCAGCCTCTTTTAATTCGCATGCTGCCCAGAGAAATATGGATTACGTCGTTGATATTCCCAACGGAATCCTTTGGTCCGCATATGACCGTACCAAACTTGAAAAAGTACTGTATAATTTATTGAGCAATGCGTTTAAGTTTACCGAGAACGAAGAAAAAGTGGCTTTGGTGGCCAATTATGATGAAGGGATTCTAGAGGTTAAAGTTTCAGATTCCGGTAAGGGAATTTCTGAGGAAAAACTTCCTTTTATTTTTGACCGTTTTTATCAAGTTGATGGGGCCTCAACAAAACAAAGGGAAGGTTCTGGAATTGGATTATCCCTTTCTAAAGAACTGGTGGAACTTATGGATGGCACCATAACTGTTTCTAGTGAGGAGGGCAAGGGCACCTTTTTTACGGTGCAAATTCCTATGGAAAAGATAAAAACAAGACAAAAATCTCCTCCAGAAAAGAAATCGGAAAATACAGGACAAAGAACAAAAGGGCATACATTTGATTTGCAAAAATCAGACACTCGAAACTTACCTCAAATATTACTTGTAGAGGACAACGAGGATATGAGGCACTTCATTAAATCACAATTGGTCAATAATTATAGAATTATAGAAGCCAAGAATGGCGAAGAAGGATTAAAAAGAGCTTTAATCGATGCTCCTGACTTAATCCTGTCTGATTTGATGATGCCTAAAATGGATGGTATTGAACTGTGTAAAAATTTAAAGACCAATTTTGAAACAAGCCATATTCCTATAATCATGCTAACTGCTCGGGCAGGTGTGGAGAACAAAATTGAAGGTTTGGAAACAGGAGCTGATGATTATTTGACCAAACCCTTTGATGCCAATGAGCTATCCGTTCGAGTGAGAAACCTAATTCAACGACAACAACATCTTAAAAAGTATATTACCAAAAACCAATTTGCATTTGATGCATCCAAGATAGAGACCACCTCTCTTGACAAACGTTTTTTGGAACAACTTCTGGAATTATTGGAGAGGGAACATTCTGAAGCTGATTTTGGTGTTCCCCAAATGCAAAAAGCGATGGCCCTGAGCAAAACACAGTTGCACAGAAAAGTAAAAGCGCTCACCAATGAATCTCCAGGAGAGCTGCTTCGAAATTTTCGATTGAAAAGAGCGGCTCATTTATTATCCAAAAAGACCGATACCGTTACTCAAATAGCCTATCAAGTAGGGTTTAATAATCTCTCCTACTTTGCCAAATGCTTTAAAGAATTGTATGGCGTATCCCCTTCTTCCTATTGATTTTTACATAAAATGGAACCCTTATGGCATAATATGAAACTATCTTATCAGCACTAGCTTTCTAGGGCGTATAGTTTTGGATTGATATTAAAGTACCCCCAGAAGTGTAATCCAAAAACTAATACAATGAGAAATGCAGTTAAAAAACGATGTAATTACCAAGTGACTGTTCTAATACTTGGGATATGTTTAATGGCAATGGGCTGCAGTGAAGATGGGGGAGAAGAACCTATGGTCGATGATGGGCCAATAAATATGGTCCCAACCATTTCCACAATTTCACCCACCAGCGGTTTCATTGGAACCGAGGTCACTATTTCAGGAACAAACTTTAGCACTACGAATTCTGAAAACGTTATTTCCTTTAATGGCACAACAACGGCTCCCAAGTCAGCTACCACTTCCCGGTTGGTGGTTGATGTACCACAAAATGCCACTTCTGGTGTCGTTTCCGTTACAATTAATGGGGAGCTGGCAAACGGTCCATCCTTTGAGGTCATCACGGCCAATGCCTTCTTATGTGATGAAAGTACAATTAGCGAAAACACCACATGGGAAGATGTGGCGTCTGGGGATGAAATTGATTATGTAGTGGATTGCGCCATTTCGGTGGTTGGAAATGCCTTGTTGACCATTGAACCCGGAGTTATTATTGCCTTTGAAGGTCAAGATAGTGGCATTTTCACAAGCGAAGGTGGGGGGATTAAAGCAATTGGCACGCAGGAAAATCCTATTCATTTTATAGGAGTCAATGAGAACAGGGGGGTATGGAAGGGAATTTACTTCGGTTCAAACCATCCGGAGAACAGATTGGAACATGTTACGGTGAGGCATGCGGGCCGTTCCACATCAGGTGAATCAAATGAAAAGGGGGCCATACAACTCAATAGGAGAGAAGATTCCAAAGCTTCAATAGTGAATTGTACCATTGAGGAAAATGATGGATATGGTCTTGTGGTTACCGACGAAAG
>JBCBZA010000138.1:0-10587 GCA_039815575.1 Bacteroidota bacterium
GGTGGCCCACCGGATAACTTCCTAAAGACGGCCCCAGGGGTCTATCCAACGGCCGGCCGTTTTGATGACAGCCAGTTCAATGATGTGGACCCCGTTACCGGGGTGAACACCGCGCCCGGTGTAGGCCTTGGCCAAGGTGGTGGTGGCGCAGGTATTGAGCCCATTATCCTTTCCTCCTACATTGACTTCTGGATAGGGGAGATGGCGGCATCGGACGGCGAAAAGTCCACTGCCCTTAGGAACGGATTGGAAAAATCGATTGAGAAGGTGCAAAGCTTTGGAGCCCTAGATGGTTCCGCCGACCTCTCCTTTGAGCCCTCCGCAGCTGATGTCACCGCCTATATCGATGGTATCGTAGCGGCCTTTGATGCCGCGACCGGGGATGATAAGGAGAACATTTTTGCCGAGCAGTACTTTACCACATTGTACGGTGGTGGGTTCGAGTCCTACAATTATTATAGGAAAACGGGATATCCCACAACGGTATTCCCCAACTGGGAACCCGATCCAGGGCCCTTCCCAAGGACCTACCTGTTGCCACAGAACGAGGTGCTCAACAATCCGAACCTTATCCAACGTGCTGACCTGACCACCCAGGTGTTCTGGGACACCAACCCGGCGAGCCCAACTTTTCCACCTGCTAACTAAAATATATTGGAACAATGAAAAAACTCAATTTTAAATATAGATTGCTTTTGGTTGGAATGGTAGGGTTACTGTTCGCAGCCTGTGAGGACAGTGACAAAACCATTGACCAGATCTTTGAGGCCGAATCCAGGGGGGCGGCACTACGGACAATCTCCGTACTGTCAAATTCCGTGGCCATCAATAGTGCCACCAATGTTCTGGTGGAAGGTGAGACCTTTGGGGTCATCCTGGAGCACCAGGATAACGAAGGTGGAGCACTTTTACAGGAAATTGAAGTGTACCTGTCCTTTGTTGACAATACGGATGATGACGTTGATAATAGTATAGGCGAAACATTAATTGGGACCATTCCCGCTAGTGAATTTTCCGCGGGGGAATTTGGGCTCCCAAGGGTGGAGTACTCCATCACGGCCCAGGAAATGCAGACCCAACTGGGCTTAAGTAGTGCCGCAATAGGTCTTGGAGGAGATCAGTTCGTTGTTCGGTTTGTCACCAACCTTACGGATGGTAGAACATTTTCAATGGCCGATAACTCAGGAACCCTTACCGGATCCTTTTTCAGTTCGCCATTTCAGTATTTTACAACAGTGGTGTGCGCACCTTCCGTACCAACGGCGGGGGATTGGATCTTTGACCTTCAGGATTCCTTTGGCGATGGGTTTAATAACGCTACAATATCGGTTACCATTGATGGTGAGGAAACAAGCGTTGGCCTGGCCGATGGCAGCGAGGCACAGGTCATTGTCAATGTACCAGATGGCAGTGAGACCATTTCCATCGTCTTCAATTCTGGTGCCTTTGATGAGGAGATTACCTTTCAGGTAACCTCGGCAAACGGCAATGTTGTTGTTGATGTTGGACCTAGTCCGCCGGTAGGATCGGAATTATTGGACTTCTGTCCAGATAATCTTTAGATATTAAGATACCAATATCCAAAAAAAGGCGGTCAACTAAATTGACCGCTTTTTTATTTTAAACAAAGTTTATTTTTGTATCACTTGGGCCTTTTTGGCCTTAAAACCTTTCGATTTGAACGGTTTTTTTGTTGGATGGATTCGATTAAACGATGGAGATTATTAGCTACCTTTAGTAAGTAGTAATGATGAATCGGTGAATCTTTCCAAAATTATACCGGCCAAAATATTTCCTATCCTATTGGTGAATTTCATTGGTATTTTAGGATACAGTATTGTGATTCCCATCCTAATTTTTATTGTTACGGATTACGGAGGTAATGGATTTATCTATGGGATATTGGGCGCTATGTACCCCTTTTTTCAGTTTATTGGAGCACCGATCCTGGGTAAACTTTCCGACAAAATTGGTAGAAAAAGGGTTTTGGTCATAAGTCAATTGGGAACTTTTGTGGCCTGGACATTGTTCCTATTGGCTTTTTTACTTCCAGAAACTGCGCTTTGGTCGCAAGGCAATGCATTCACTGGAAAATATACCATGACCTTACCACTTCTAATCATTTTTATAGCCCGGATTTTCGATGGCTTCACTGGAGGCAATGTTTCTGTTGCTAATGCCTATCTCTCTGATATCTCGACCGATGAGGACCGGAATACCAATTTTGGGAAAATGGGGGCTTCTACTAGTTTGGGTTTTGTGTTGGGACCTGCTGTGGCCGGTATTTTAGCTTCTACGATTTTAGGGGAGGCATTACCCTTACTACTTGCAGCGGTTATATCATTAGTAGCAATATTCGTCATCAATACCAAGTTGGAAGAAAGTAATCCTTGTACAGTGGATACCGGCACACTTAAGCTTAAATCATTTCGAAGGTTTTTCCAGGTCGAGCACAGGAATTGTTACGATATAAAAGAGGAAAAGGAAGCAAAAAAGAACTCATGGAGAAACATTTTGGCCATAAAGGATATTCCCCTGTTGTATGCGGTTTACTTTCTTACTTTTTTGGCATTCAGTTTGTTTTATGCTGGCTTGCCTATTTATGCAAACACCTTATTGGGATGGGCAGCCACGGATTTAGGGATATTTTTAGCCTATTCAAGCCTAATCATGATTTTGGCGCAAGGACCATTGCTGACAAAATTGTCCAAAGTTGTTTCGAACGAAGCCCTAATTTTATTTGGATCCTTACTGTTGGCTATGGGATTCTATTTGCTTTCATCAAATAACGATAGTACAATTTATTTAGCAAATACCATTTTTTCAATTGGAAATGGAATTATGTGGCCCAGTTTTCTGGCTTTGCTTTCGAGTAAAGGGACCAAACAAAACCAAGGGGCTATTCAAGGTTATGGCAACAGCATGGGAAGTATTGCCAGCATGCTTGGTCTTATTTTGGGAGGGGTGCTCTTTGAGTCCGTTGCTACCACGGTTTTTGTTATTGGGGCACTGGTGTTTTTAGCAATTACCTTATTAATGGCCGGACGCTTTTTACAGCGGAATAAAGTTCAACCAGTAACCCATTCGTAAAATTTGATATTATTTCAAAATGTTGGGCCAAAATTATTTGTTCATGCGATGGTAATTGTACCTTAATTTTGGAAAGTTCATTTGCATTTCGTAATTCAAGTTTATTCCTTTGGCAGAGTATATAATTCGCACTTGATATATGATCAAAGCAGTAATTTTTGATTTGGACGGCACCCTTATTCAAACGGAGGTATTAAAAGCCAATTCCTATGCTTTTGCGATACATGAATTGACAAAAGCAGACATTTCAAAAGAGGCGGTCTTGAATATTTTCAACACTTTTGTAGGTCTGTCAAGACAAGAGGTAGTTGCCGGGCTTTCAAAACATTTCAAAAAATCACTTCGAAATCATTTGAATACCGATAAAATGGAATTCATTGGTGAAATACTCATTGAAAAGCGATTGCAGATTTACCGAAGTATTCTTGAGGATACCGATTTATTATCAAAACATTTTTGCCCTTTTACCCTTGGGCTTTTTCATCGATTATACAATGATAAGTTTACGGTTGTACTGGCTACGATGTCCCATTTACCCGAGGCCAAGAAAGTCACTGAAACCATGGGGATATACGACAAATTCAATTTGGTGCTGACTAGGGATGACGTAGAAAATGGGAAACCTGAACCGGATATTTACCTTAAAGCAAAATCAATTTTGGGATTGGACTCAGAAGAGTGCTTGGTTATTGAAGATTCCGTAAATGGTATACGTGCAGCACAAAATGCCGATATGCCCGTTTTTGCGGTGACCAATTCAATTACCATAAAATCCGTTCATGATTGTGGACTTCTTGCTCCTGATTTTATGGTTGATGATTTGGTTACCTTGGAAAGCAAAGTGTTCACCTTCATCGAATCCAGTCGTTGATTTATTGGAAATAATAACCTCCAAATAAAGTGCGAAGCTACTGCTCAAAGTCACTTTTAACATTATCCTTAAAGTAGGGTTAATCTTCTCTTAAGAGTGTAATATTCAGTTATATAATTCGACGAATGTGGTGTAAAAAGGAGATGTGGAAACATCTATTTTGATAATAATGAAAGGCACTAATTATGAAAAAATCTAAAAAAAACAATAGGAAGGATAACAACATTCTGGATAGTATTTTGGACCGTCATGAAACTTGGAAAAATCACAGGAGACATACGGGATTAAAATTGATACGTTTTTCCTAATCTGATAGAAAGTAAAGAGGGCGAAAGCCCTCTTTTTTATGGCCTCCCTCTCTTTCAATAGACAAACACCTCATCTTGCCAACGAGATATAGATTTTTATGTTTTCAAATTTTATTATGCGAAATCAAAAGAATCTTGAAATTGTAATACGGAGGAAACCATCATCCCTAAAATTTGAAAGTATAAGCTCCTCTTCATCGATATCTGAAAAAATCCGCCCTTCGATTTCCACTGTCCAAGTACTACCAAATCTGCGAGAGGCTTCAAGACTGAAAATGCTACTGGAAGATTCCAAATCTAAAATCCCCCCAATTAAAATTGAGGTGTCCTGCACATCATTGAACGCTACTCGGCTGCCTAGAAAAATATCGTTTTGAAGTGCCGTAAGAGCTAGCTCATCCCTTTCATCAAAAAGATACTCGCCCAAAACCCCAATATCCAGTCCATTGCCATCAATATTCCCAAATGTATATTCAAGCCCTGCTGCCATGGCAAAGAAACTCTGGGCATCCGCATCGCGATAAATGGACTCCAGTTTCCATAAGAACGCGTTATGGGTAATCTGCACATCAACCCCTGTTTGATGGATAACCGGGTAAAATGCATTGATTTCCCCTGTTGGCTTAAATACAAACAAGGGTTCTCGACCGTTACCATAAAAATGGGAAAGTCCTATATCAAAAGCCCCTATATAATGTTTCCAACGAAAAGCAAAATCTTGCCGCCACTCGTTGGCATTGCTTTCATAACCCAAATCATCCTGGTCCACAACCGTTCCAAATCTAAGACGGCCTTCACGCCCGGGAAATGTGCGTTGTCGGTGAAAGGGAAGATAGAAAAAATCAAAAGTGCCCCAGTTATTCGTAATCAAACTGTATTGTACCATAGGTTGACCCAACTTTTCTTCGCCATCAAAAGTCTCGACCGCATCGGTTTGGTTGATGACATCCACTAGGTGATTACTTTCAACCACACCCCAAAATATCTTTTTCAAGCCTATGCTGAGTTCCCAATTGTTTTTGGCTTTTTGATAGTAAAGTTCTCGAATGTCCCAGTGTGTACGCTCATTATCCCTATCCCATCTGAAGAATCCTTTGAAATTAATGCTTTCATAACCATTCTTCCATTCTATTGAATATTCTGGACGTATTGCAAGGGATGGGTAATGATTTTTCTGATCCTCGAACTGCGCGTCCTTATAGAAGTATCGGTATTCGCTTTCAATCTCGAATTCAAACTCATGGGACGCCTTTTCTGTAATCCTTTGGGAATCTTGGGCTAAGAGGTCCAAAGACAGGAGTAGGCCAATAAAAAGAAAAGTTAGGCTACGCAACATTTTTTCTGGATCCTTGGGCATAATATCCCATTAATGTAAACAGCAAACCCAAAGTCAGAATAATCAGAATAACCGTAAAAAGCGGGTTGCCATACAGGGTCACCAGAATAGATAAAATCACTAGAAAGAAAAGGCGTATGATAACCGTCCATTTATACAGTGGTTTTACCTGCAATCGAAACACCAAGGTGACAAACATTGCCAAACCAATGATGAACATTCCGGTAAGCCTTGATAACATAGGGTCAAAAGTTCTGTTGCTCTGAAGAAGTTTTAGCATCGTATCAGGAAATAATAACAAGCCCGTACCTGCAACCCAAAGCACTAAAATGGGATATAACAAGCTATTTCGTACATAATCCATATCAAAGATGATTTTATCCGTAAAAAAAGGGTCAGCCCGGGCAGAACTTCATTGGGCTGACCCAAAAACACCTGGTATCAATAATGAAAATTAACTGCCCGCTCTTTTTAAGGCCACCTGTGAAAAGTCTTTGTCCGCCAGGTTGATATCAAAATTGTAATCGCTGAACTGCAACAAGGTTTCCTTATTGCTCTGGTGGTTCACCATGGTAAAGGTGCTTGCCCGCCAAAATTTGTTTTTGTAAAGCTTATAATCACTGTAGGTCAGGGTCTTTAATAGTGCATTTTTACGGTCGTAAAATTCAATCTTTTCCAGACGATATCCTTTGTCCTGGTTGTAGGTAACGACCCTTCTGGTATATCCTGATTTTGGATCTACGGGATCCTGTTCAACAATAAGCATGGGACCTTCTCCCTTTAGGAACTTGTAGGTGTACTTTTCAACTTCCTGGGAAGATAAATCCTCATATGCAAATTCACTGCCCACAAAAGGTCCCGATTTGTTGTTGGAAGAAATACGCTTTACCCTAGCAATGGAAGGCAGGTATAACCACTGGTCGTCGCTGCCCACTTTATGGGTAAAGGTAAGTGTAGCGGTGCCCTTTACATCTTTTGGACTGTTGAAGACAATCAATGACTTATCTCCATCTTCGGTCTGTTCCAAGGTTTTGGTTTCCAAATATCTTTCACTGGTTTGGCCATTTTTGTTTTTGAGGGTCATTTTAAGTTCAACTGTGGAACTGCCAAAGCCTAAATCAGCTTTTTCTGCGGCCTTCGCTACTTCTAGTCCTCTTTCTTCGGCAGTTTGTGCTTTCGTGAAAGCGAAGCCAAACACAACTGCTATTGCTACTAAAATTTTCTTTCTCATTGTTTCTAATGGTTTATATATGATGAATTGCATTATTTGTCTAATTGTAATTGGGTTTTCCTTTCTTTAGTGGAAACGGCTTCCTTGTTGTCCTTGCTCACTAAAATGAGCAATGAGGGCAATAAAACGAAGTCAATGACCAGGGCAGCAATGATGATAATGAAGGTGATTCGTGCCATATAACTATTAAGTGCAAATGGCGATGTGGACAACACGGCAAACCCAGCTATTAAAACCAATGTTGTAGTGACCAAAGCCCTGCCCACAGTTTCGAAGGCATAGATAACGGCTGCTCTGGCATCGTATCCCAACTCCCTACGGGCACGCAAGAACTTGCTCATAAAGTGAACGGTATCGTCCACAATAATACCTAGTGTCATCCCAAAAACGATGACCATACCGGTATTGATAGTGCCCTTGTATAGCCACCACAAGCCGAAACCTACCAGAACAGGGGCCACATTGGGAATGACGCTTAAAAGGCCCAGTTTGAAATTGCGTAAGGCGAGCATGAGCACCAAGGAAATCAGCACAAGTGCTACAATATTCCCGGTGAACATACTGTCTGCCTGACGAAAGCCCAGCTTTGAGAACATCAATGTTGGACTCACTCCAATGGAATGCATGGGTTCTGGGGTATTGTCCTTTAACCATTGTTCAGAGCGTTCTGCAAAGGCAATCATTTCCGCACTTGAATTGTTCTTTATAGTGGCTGTTACCCTTGTCTCAGATTTGTCCACGTTGATTTGATTGTTTAAATCCAAACCAAAGGGTAATGAAAGCTCATAGAGAAGCAAGTACTGTGCGGCTTCCTCCCTGTTACTGGGTACCTTATAATAGGCCTGGTTATCACTATGCATTGAACGGTTGACCCTACGGGCTACCTCGCTAAAGGCGTTGACATGAACAACTTCAGGCTGTTCCTCCAACCAGTCCTCAAAAGTGTTTAACTTGTCTAAGTATTCGGGATTATTGATGCCACCACTTTCACCACTTCCAACAGAAAATTCCACATTATAAAAACCGGTCAGGTTCTCATTAACAAAATCACTGTCTTGACGAAATTTCACCGAGGTGTCAAAATACTCCACGAACTCATCGTTAAAGACATTAAAGGTTGCCAGATAGGCCAGGCCAGCAATTATTAAAAGGGAAATAGCGGTTAAGCGAATGGGTTGCCTTGCTACCCAAAAGCCCATTTTGGTATACCAGCTCATCACCTCTCGTTTGTTTTCTAAGGTCTTTGATTTTTTCTTCCAAAGTGGGAAAATGGCCATCAAGGCGGGTAACAAAGTGGTAGAGTACAAAAAGGCCATTGCCATACCAAAGGCTACTATGTTCCCCAAATCCCAAAATGGGGGCACATCGCCAAAGTTCATGGTCAAGAAACCAATAACCGTGGTCAGACTGGTGATAAATACGGGCATAAAATTGAGGCGCATACTTTCCACCAAGGCCGCCCTCTTTTCATAGCCTTCTTTACGTGCTTTTTGAAGGAAGGTAATAAGGATGTGGATACTGTCCGCTACCGCTAAGGTCAAGATCATGGTAGGGAAAACAGAAGATGGAGGGGTAAGTTTGATGCCCATCAACCCAATAAAGCCAAAGGCACTCATAAATGAGAACATAAAGACCATTAGCGTTGAAAACATTGCAAAGAAGTTGCGTGTAAGTACCAAGGTCAATATCATTACAATAAGTACCATTAGTCCTACCAAGGCAAAACCTTTCTCCGAATATTCAAAGAAGGCGGTATTCAAGGGTACCAATCCTGTGGTGTACACGTCAAATTGAGGATATTTCCCCTGAAAATTGGCAATCATTTTACGTGTAGCTGCGGTCACTTCTGGAATTTCGATAGCACTGTCCTCTCCAGGTAAGCGCACTGTGACATTGATGGCTGTAACACTTCCTTCCGGATTGATGAGGCGGTGAACCAAAAGAGGTTCTTTCAAGGCAATGGCTTTAATTTTGCCAATTTCCTCGTCGGATTTGTTGGTAGATTCATAGGAGAGATCGTCAACATAGAGGTCATCGCCCTCTGCGCGAGTGTGCTGAAAATTGGTAACGGCATCTACTCGTGAGGAGTAAGGCGTGTTCCAAGCCTCTGCCGTTAGCGCTTCAATGGCCACGAGATTTTCCCTAGTAAATACTTCCCCATTTTTGGGCGCCAGTACAATAACAATATTATCGTCTTTGGTATACTTTTCTTGAAGGGCATCAAAGGCTTCCAATTCAGGATTGGTCTCTGAGAAGAATACATGGTAATCGCCATCAAACTGCATTTTTCCATTTGAGGCTAGACCCATGGCTAAGAGTATCGAAGCAATGAGCACGGGCCATTTGAACCGTATAACAAATTCTGCCCATTTTTTGGCAAAGGCATTGCTGGCATTGCCAGCTCTTTTTATAGTATTCATATATATTTAGTTTATATAATATTAGTTGACCGGTCATCTATATAAATACAAGAGGTTTCCACAATACTTAATTATAGTCACTACTTTATATTTGACCAGTCATCTATTCTAAGTCAAAAAAATTATTTTTTCATTAAATATTTTATCATCAACACAAAATTGTCAATGGGATAACAACTGTCCAATTCCTTCATACTCACCATTGCTCCCCGCCCTGCATCTTCCATAAAATTTACCAAGTCCAAGGCAAGCACGGAGTTGTCTAGTTCGCCATAGTCTTGGGCTTCCTCAATCACTTCAACAATGTGGGCCTTGACCTTATCCGTTTTTTGCTCAATCGCTTTTCGTATGGGTTCGCTATGCTCACCCATTTCATTTGCCAAATTACAACCCATACAGCCCATTTTGCAATTGAACTCGTCTTTTAGGATTTGGGCACGAAACTCATAAAAATTAATAATACGCTGCTTGGGACCAATCGAGGTATTCTCTAAGATTTCCAAGGCTGGCGGAAACGTTTGATTGAAATACTTGTCAATAGCCTTCACAGCAAAATCCTCTTTGCTATCAAAATAAAAATAGAAGGAACCCTTAGGTACCTCTGCTGCATCCACAATATCCTTGACACTGGTGGCGTTGTACCCCTTGCTCCAAAGGAGCATCATCCCCTTTTCAATAAGATGGTCCGCTTTTGCCTCGTGTCGCTGTGTCTTCGGCATATAGTTATTTTGGCCTGACAAATATAACAAAAAAATTGACCAGTCGTCTAGTAATCCATATTTTTGTTGATATGGGTGTAGAATTTTATATCAGAAAGGCTAAGGACAAAGAGTATGCTATTCTTGGAGAACTAATCATTAAGGTCTACTCAAGTCTTGACGGTTTTCCGTCGGTTAGTGACAACCCTGATTATTATGAGACCTTTTCCAACTTGCAAAAGTTGGCCCAACAAAAGGATACTGAAATCCTTGTTACTGTAAACAAAAGGGAAGGGATATTGGGAGGTGTGGTGTTTTATGGACAAGCTAAATACTATGGTTCTGGAGTTATCGAAACCAACTATAAAAAAACCTCGGGGATTCGCCTTTTGGCGGTAAAACCAGAGGTAAGGAAAAGGGGTATAGCAAAAGCCCTCACCTTGGACTGTATACAACGAACAATGGCATTAGGGCATACACAGCTAATGCTCCATACAACTACCTCAATGAAGGTGGCTTGGAAGATGTACGAAAAGTTAGGTTTTACCAGATGGGAGGATATTGATTTTGAGTTGAATGGAATGATGATTTATGGTTTTAAAAAAAATCTAGGCGAGCACCGTGGATGATTAC
>JBCBZA010000225.1:0-4344 GCA_039815575.1 Bacteroidota bacterium
AAAAAGCTTACGCTCATAGCATCAATCCTTGTGATTTCATGGACAAATTTATTTTCTCAAGACCCAACTTATAAGTCTGACAGGACCGTTCTAAAATATTCCAATAAATTTTCTTTAGGGAGTGATTTGTTTCAACCTTTTTTACTGGGGGGATTCAATATCAATGGAACCTATATGACCAATAGATGGGTTTTCGATTATTCCCATGGTGTAGGTTTAGAAATAGACGATAATTTCCAAACGGATGAACAACAGGCCCTGAATGCAGAAATTGAAATTCCATGGACCACTGGACCGGGTTTAGGCTATCGTATTACGAATAACTTAGATGTTCGCTTGGATTTTAAAGCACATAGGATAGAGGCAAATTTGCTCCAAGGACAGCAGGAAATCGAATATACACAGTTTACAATAGGACCAGGAACCTTCTACAGGTTCTACTTTGGGAAGAATACTGGATTTGGGTTAGAGGCATCAGTACGATATTGGTTCGATTTTGGCAATGATTTGGATAATTTATCTGATGGCAATCTTGATTTTGTTGATAATTCCGGTAATGATCGGTCTTTTGACGCAGATGTAGCATCAGGTATTGGAGTAAATTTAGCCTTGATCTATACCTTCAATAAAAACAAATAGAAGCCATGGGCCAAAACTGGTTTTTCCAAAAAAATAAGTGAAAATTGGCAATTCCCCTACCTAAGATAAAGCCAGGTTGAACATATAGGTCCTAACCTTTTTGCATTTAGGCAACTATCAGGATAAAAGGTGTTTCCTAAAGCAAATTCGTATGCCCATGTCGATGAAGACCCATTCCTAGTATTTTACATTAAACTAATTTAAGCAGTTACTTCTTGTAAGAACCGTTTATAATTAATGCTCATCCCCCTCAATTAAATTGAGGGGATTTCACTATTTCCGGACAATATGTTATTCTTTTAAGCTTAAAACCAATTCCTATCTTTGCCCCGCTTGAAAAAGGAAGATGCAGCCCATTCATTCAAAAACACTTCAAGATTTAGAGTTTCCCACGGTATTGGAACAACTTTCCATGCGATGCAATACCGAACTGGGCAAAGCAGCTTCGTTGCAATTACAACCCTTGATCCATAGAGAAAACCTCTTAAATGATTTGGGGCAGACTTCAGAGTACTTGGCTTCCTTTACCAACGAGAACCTAATCCCCAACCATGGGTTTGATGCCATAACAAAGGAGCTAAAGCTGTTGCAAATAGAGAATACGGTACTGGAGGTTTCAGGTTTTCGCAGGATCTCACATCTCTGCACCACGATTTCCCTGCATAAGAAGTTCTTTAAAAAATTTAAGGAGTACTATCCCCTACTGTTTAAAGCTACGGAAGGTATCCATGAGAATACTGTCATTCCCCATGAAATAGGCAGTATCATCGATAAGTTTGGGGAGATACGGGACAATGCCTCAGTAGACCTGAAACGGATTCGGATGGATATCAATTCGGTACGGGGTAAAATCAATCAAAGTTTTGGAGCGGCCCTTTCAAAATATCAATCGGCCGACTTTTTGGATGACATTAAGGAATCCATTGTTGAAAATCGTAGGGTTTTAGCCGTCAAAGCCATGTACCGCCGTAAGGTCAAGGGCACGGTCATGGGCAATTCAAAGACGGGGAGCATCGTCTATATTGTACCTGAAACCACATTGCAATACAGCACGGAGCTCAGTAATCTGGAGTTTGAGGAAAAAGAGGAGATTCGGCGTATTCTCGTGGAACTTACCAATTACATACGGCCAGAAACACCCTTGCTGGATACCTATCAGTATTTTTTGACCCATATCGATGTTACTGCAGCAAAAGCCAAGTACGCATCTGAGATGAACGCACTTCTTCCGAGAATCAATGAAGAGCGTACTCTTCATTTAAGGGATGCCTACCATCCCTTGCTTTATCTGACCAATAAGGCAAAGAAGGAAAAGACCTGGCCCCAGTCCATAGAATTACAGCAGAATAATCGCATTATTGTGATTTCAGGGCCCAATGCTGGCGGTAAAAGTATCACTTTAAAGACTATTGGGTTACTTCAAGTAATGCTTCAATCAGGGATGCTAATTCCCATTCATGAAAGGAGTTCAGTATGTTTTTTTGATAAGATATTGACCGATATTGGTGATAATCAATCCATTGAAAACCATTTAAGCACCTATAGCTATCGCCTAAAGAACATGAACCAGTTTTTAAAGCGGTGCAATGGCAATACCTTGTTTTTGATTGATGAGTTCGGTACAGGCTCCGACCCTGAGCTTGGAGGCGCACTTGCAGAAGCCTTTTTAGAGGTATTTTATGAACGGGAAGCCTTTGGTGTTATTACCACCCACTATGCCAATCTAAAGCTATTGGCGAATGAACTGCCCCATATGGCCAATGCCAATATGCAGTTCGACAACAAGACCTTGGAACCCACTTTTAAATTGGTGTTGGGGGAAGCTGGAAGCTCTTTCACCTTTGAAGTGGCTCAAAAGAACGGTATCCCCTACTCCCTGATCAATAAGGCGAAGAAGAAGATTGATCGCGGGAAGGTGCGTTTTGACGCCACTATCTCCAAACTGCAAAAGGAACGTTCTAAAATGTCCAGAACGGAATCCAGGTTACAGGATGAGGAGACCAAAGCCAAGGAGGAAGCGGCGAAATTGGAGAAGCTGAATGCCAAGATCAAATCAAAATTGGAGAACTACCAAGAACTCTACGACCACAACCAACGGATGATTCATTTGGGGAACAAAGTCAATGATACTGCTGAACGGTATTTTCATGACAAGAAGAAACGTCCCCTAATTTCAGAGCTCCTACGTATTGTAGAAACAGAAAATAGCAAACGTAAAAAATCCTCTGCTAAGGAAGCCAAAGTCAAAAAAGCCGTTAAGAAACAGACTGCCAACGAGTTGGAGCAAAAAATGGTAAAGGTTCGAAAGGAAAAGGTACTCAAAAAGAAAAAGGCGATCCAAGCGGAAAAAGCAAAACCAAGACCCATCTTCAAGGTAGGTGATCAAGTGCGCATGCACGATGGCAAAGCAGTGGGAAGTATAGATACCTTGGAAAAGGGAAAGGCCATAGTGAACTACGGATTGTTTACCACCAATGTCAGTGTAGATCTCCTAGAGCTGGTGGCACCCAAAAAATGACCTTTTCTTCTTTTTCAACAATTCCATCCTAAATCATAATAGGATTCACTGCAGAACTTATTACTTTTAGCTGAAACTACGAGCATTCGTATTCCAAACTACGTTACCAGTTATAAAATATTTTCCAATGAAAAAAAGAATTATCATCGCCGCTGTCAGTCTCTTTGTTATCGTTTCCTGTAAAACAAAGTCGGAGACCAATACCGCGGCAGAAGTTAGCCAAAAGGAGGAAGTAATGACACCTGACTTTCAAATCTCATTGGCCCAATGGTCCTTTCACAAAGCCTTTTTAGGCCCAAGGGATAAAGAAGGCTATTGGGCATGGTTTGTTAAAACGCTGCAAGAATCCCCTGATGACATTTTATTGGGCGATGCCGACCCAAACGATTTCCCTAAAATGGCTGCCAAATTCGGTGTAAACTCCATTGAACTGGTAAACACTTTTTACTATGGAAAAGTTAATGACCAAGCTTTTTGGGATGCCTATAAAAAACAATGTGAAGAAGCCGGGGTTTCTGTCGGATTGATCATGTGTGATGCCCTGGGCAATCTTGGGGACGCCGATTCGGAAGCGAGAAAGAAGGCCGTGGAAAACCATTATAAATGGGTGGATATCGCCAAGTTTTTAGGAGCACATTCCATTCGCGTAAATGCGGCAGGAGAAGGAACTGCTGAGGAAGTGGCTGCCAATGCCGTTGATGGCCTCACACAATTGGGCACTTATGGAGCTTCCCAAGACATCAACATTATTGTGGAAAATCACGGCGGGTATTCTTCGGATGGATCGTGGTTGTCCGACGTTATGGCCCAAGTAAATATGGACAACGTAGGTACACTTCCCGATTATGGGAATTTCTGCATAGAAAGGGGGCCCGAGGGTTGTGCCAAGGAATACGATCGCTATAAAGGTATGGCCGAATTAATGCCTTATGCTAAAGGGGTGAGTGCCAAATCACATGATTTTGATACTAAGGGCAATGAAACCAGTACCGATTTCTACAAAATGCTACAAATAGTTAAAGACTCGGGCTTTAAAGGGTATATCGGCATCGAATATGAAGGCAGTGTCCTTTCGGAAGAGGATGGTATTGAGGCTACCATGGCACTTTTAAATAAAGCAATCGATAGCATACAATAAATGATTATCGCAAAAACTTGATAGAAATAAATGCTATTCATAGTATAGA
>JBCBZA010000010.1:0-42605 GCA_039815575.1 Bacteroidota bacterium
TAGGTATTATTTTTTAGCTTTCGAAAGCTCTAGTGAATCCAGCTGGTGTTAGAAGTAAGAAGGCAGTAGTTAACTACTGCCTTCTTACTTCTAACACCAGCTGGATTCACTAGAGCTTTCGAAAGCTAAAAAATAATACCTACTTTGAAAACCATGAAAAACGCTTACACCCTATATCAAAATGGGCTGGCGAATTCCACGGATATTTTTTTTCACCGTAAAAAAATCTGTATCCGAGACTCAAGTTCTGGCGGAGAACATCTGATGTATATTTCCAATGAGTCTGAAATTGCTTTATTAAAAGCATTAGGATCAAAGAATTGGTGGCTGTGGGTGTTTAATAAATTGGTAGGGCAACCCGTTAGTAGAGAGCGGACTCTTCAATTGATGGCTCAGAAATTCACAAGTGCTGACAAAAACCCATATTTGGAAATACAGAATTTCCTTAAAAAAAATAATGTAAGATATACTTCAGAATATTGGCCTGATTCTGATAGATTTTAAAATTGATTATTAAAATAACAGCCGGCATCAGATTGTTGAATCCACAAGCTGAGCGGCCGACTGCATAGCTAAATCATTTAAAGCGCATAGGGTCCTTCATCTTCTCCAACCAAATTACGAATGGACATTAGTCCATCCGTAGTAAAATATAAGATGCGTTGTATGGAGTTGCCATTGATATTCATTTTACAAGCCGCTTCCACCGACCCTCTTACTTCACTTAAATCTTTCTCTGACTCCCAACAATTGAAATCCCCAAAACCAAGGGGTCCACTTGGTGTTGTTACTGAATACGGGTTGTAATAATTTCTTCTACTATAAGTGGTCCCATTCGTATCCATCGGGAAAAAGTAAGACGAAGTCACCTCTCCACCAATGAGGCTAGTAAAGAAGCTCTCCGTATAAATTCCTACAGGTTGCTCATACCTGTCAAGTCTTGCAGCAGCCTTGATTCCTTTGCCGAAGAGTGGGAAAGACACGCAATCAACATCCCGCCCTTCTGGACCAATAAAGGATCCATCGGCAAAATTACTGTTGACCTCATTTTCACTGGAAAAATTATCATTCACCACCCATCTGCGGTTTGTTCCATTACGTTGCCGGTAAGTTCCAATCGGTGCCATTGGCATGCTCTGAACACCATTGTAATCGTATTCCAAAACTTCAAATTCTGTTCCCTGTTCATTAAAAATGTAGATTTCATCCAAGAACTGGCGTAAAGCGGCACCAACGCTGTCAAATGTCGTAACGCCCAAAGGAGCACTAGCATCTTTAATACTATACGGGTCGGAGACCGCGCCACTGGAAGCATCAAATATGACATAGTCCGTACCCGCACCATTAAATATGGCGGTGTACTCATTTTGAATTTGGGTGGCAGCCCCAATACCATCTTCAAAGAGGTCTACAAGATTGGAATAGAGTACTGGTGGCAAAACCCCTTTTAATTGACACTCTACCACTTCCATTTCGGTGGAGATATTGGTGCCAACTTGTTTTGAAGGGTCCTCTAAAGAGTAAACCTCATAGGATAAAGGCAACCCCGTTCTGATATCCGTACTTGCTGCTAACATATCCGCAAGATCTCCGATATTGGTTTCTCCAAGTCCAGAAAAGGTATTTTGGGAATCCCCGCCATAGGCAATCACCTTAATTTTAATGTTTTCCATTTTTTCCATACTATCCGTTTCCAAATTCCCTTCAATTTCCTTGTCAAAGCTTTTGTAGGAGGCATCAATTTGGGTGTTCATGACCTCCAGGGAAGAGGTGGATTCAATCAACATATAGAAAATTCGGCCATAAGTCACCTTTTTGATGTAGGTGGCAGGATTATCTGGTTGGATAAAGCGATCCAAATCGGCGGGTGTTACACTGCTATCAAAGACGTCATCATAACTGGTGGGAAAATCGTAACTAACATCGTAATACGATTGGTAAAGCCGCACCAATACGCGATTGTAGCTCTGATCTTTACTGAAGGATAGTTTTCCTTCGGCCTTTACCCCATAGCCTTCAAACGAAAGTCCCATTTGCAGGGCAACCTGTTTTTCTGAAAAGACATTTTCGTAGTCCAGGTCAAAGTTTGCAGGCACCACCCCAGAACTTCCTGCAATAATGTCGTTCATGGCCTGTCTTACTTTAGACTCGCTCATTTCATCCAGGTCTTGGGAAGCTTCTGGGTTCCCATCATTTAGGTTGTAGGATATACTACCTCCTGCCCTTTTTAGCGGAATCCCTTGCGGCTTTACATCATTGATGGTCTTGCCCTGCAATAAGGCTCCTGGAAAGATTTCGCTGGCAACGCCCCCAAGGGTTTGGAAGTCCCCGGTACCATCGGTGACACTTACTGTTCTGGACGTACAAATAAAACGCAGTGTTTCGGAATCTGAACCTGTTCCACTGGTGTAGTCATCAGCATAGGGTTCCCCTTCTTCCAGGACGTCATCCGTTCGGGATTGGGGAAACTCCTCAAACTCCCCTCCCTTTTCCACTACTGCATTAAAGCTTGTAGGTGCAGGGCCATCATCATCCTGGGAAATGGGGTCATCGTCCAGCATCATTTCTGGGTCATCACTATCACTGCTACAGGACATAAAGAGCAACATAAAGACTGCCATAAAAATGAGCAGCCTTGTATGGGATTGATTTGTTTTCATCATTTCTAGTTTTTTGGATTCAACACCTCAAAACTAGAGGCCGATTATACCCTGACCTAATTTTGGGCATGGACAAAGTATGGACACGGTATATGGATTTTAACAAAATGACCTATGGACAAGGCCCAATCGAAAATAAATCTAAAATTCCATTAATATCAATAAATTCAGGACATTAGGAGAATTTATAATCAATAAAACGATTTTGATTTCATGGACTTTCTATGGACAAGCAGTTTTTAGTCCATAGAATTTTGCGTTTTAGCAAGAGATATATTCGGTATCTTGGGAAAACAATCCACATTCCATGAAAAAACAGATACATCTTTTTACGATTATCATGTTTTGGCCAATTTTTAAACGCATTATGAAAACCATTTCAAAACTTATCCTATTCCTTGGTTTTCTTTTTAGCCAACTTCTAAAAGCACAAGAATATAAAAACGTCGATAGTTTAATTGTTGAGTACAACCAGGTAGCAAATGACACCACCAAGATATCGCTTGGGTCGCTTATCTTTCAGAATTTAAGTTTCACCAATCCAGAAGAAGCCTACAAATACGCCAATAAATCGGTTGTCATATCCAAACAAATAAAGGATGATAAAGGCCTTGGGCAAGCCTACAATAACCTAAGCTTTTATTTCTTGAATAAAGATGCGCTCGATTCCTCGCTTTACTACAAGCAAGCGGCGTTAGACATCGCCAAGAGACTCCAAAATATCAGGGGTATTCTTACCGTAAATATGGGGTTGGCCGTCCTGTACAACAAAAAAAATGATTTTGATAAGGCTAAGGACTTTCTTTATACCAATATTGACATTTTCCAACACAGGGATACTATTAAAAACGCAAGGGAGGTGGATTTCAAATATATGGGATCTACCTATCATGCCCTTGGCGATATTAATGTAAAAGAAGGGCAATATAACCTCGCCTTAAAAAATCAACTACAAGCACTTGAATTGTACAAAACAAGAGCTAAAGATTCCCTATTCATTGCCGATGCCTACAATGCCTTGGGGCAGACAGAAATGAAACTGGAAAATTACGGTCAAAGCTTGCGTTATCTTAAGCAAGCCCTCCAGGTATACCAGGATTTTAAAGATTTGCTTTGGGAAAGTGACGTATTGAAGTTGATCGGAGAAAATCTTGTGCTACAGCATAAACCAAACGATGCTATACGGTACTTGATTCGCTGTACCCAAGTGGCAAAAGCAAATGAGTTTCGACTCACCGAGGCCAGTGCCCATAATATATTGGGTAAGGCCTATAGCCTGTTGAATCGTACAGACGAAGCATTATCTGGTTACAATAAAGCTATTAAGGTGTATGAAATCATGGAAAACCCTACGGAGGTCAACGAGGTCTATATCAACTTAGGTCAATTTTATAATGAATCAGGGAACTATGAAGAAGCTACTCCCTATTTTGACAAAGCCATTGCTATTTCTGATAGTATTGGTGCCCTTCCCGAAGCAGCAAACGCTTACCTACAGCGGTCAAAATCCTTGAGGGCATTAAATCTCTATAAAGCATCCATAAAGGACCTAGAAATGCACAATAGGTTAAAGGATAGCATCTACTCCATTAAGAAATCGCAACAGATCGAAGAAATGCGCACCTTATTTGAATTGGAACAACGGGAGGCTGAAATCGCGCTACAGGAAAAAGAAATCCAAACGCTGAACCAGGAAGTCGAAATCAGCAATTTAAAGAACGGATTGTTTGCAGGAGGTATGGTCTCTGCCCTAGCCTTATTTGGACTTTCCGTTTTTGGGTACCGGCAGCGTATCAAACGAAATCGTATCGCCCGGGAAAAGAAAGAAGAAATATACAAAAGGGAAATCGAGCATAAGAAAAAGGAATTGGCTAGCCAAACCCTGCATTTGGTCCAAAAGAACACCTTCCTTGAAGAGTTGAAGGAGAATCTTGAAAACTTAAGGAACTCACCGGAAAAATTTAAAATGGAGTTTCGGCGCATTGTGATGCTGCTCAAAAAGGAAAAGGCCTCCGATAAGGACTGGGAGACCTTTAAAAGCTACTTTTCTGAAGTGCATAACGACTTTGACCAAAAGCTCAAAACTAGGTACGCCGACATTTCGGAAAAGGAAATCCGCTTGGCCGCCTTTTTGCGGATGAATTTGACCACCAAAGAAATTGCCGCTACCTTAAATGTATTGCCCGATAGTATTCTGAAGTCCAAATACCGACTCAAAAAGAAGTTGGGTCTTAATAAGGAAACAGATTTGTCCGGTTTCTTAAATACCTTATAAAGTCTAGGAAAGGATTTTACCCTGTCGTATCTTTGTACTGTGGAAGAAAAAGATTCCCGCCTTCGCGGGAATGACAAGATGAGCGAAGAAAACAAAAAAATCATACTGTTTGATGGAGTTTGCAACCTTTGCAATGGAGTGATCCAGTTTGTAATTAAACGGGATAAAAAAGACCTTTTTCGCTATGCCGCACTACAAAGTGAATTGGGAGAACAACTGACCAAAGAGCGTGGCATTGACACCTCAAAGGTGGATTCCTTTGTCCTCATTGAGCCTGGTAAGGCCTATTTTATCAAATCGGATGCTGCATTGGAAATTGCAGGCGATCTCAATGGCCTATGGCCTATTTTTAAGATGTTTAAATGGGTTCCTACAGCTATTCGCAACGTCGTATATGATTTTGTGGCGCGCAATCGCTACCGATGGTTTGGCCGTAAAGACCAATGTATGATTCCCACTCCTGAGCTCCAAGCCAAATTTTTGGGTTAACTCATCCAAACCATCCCTTCCCTAAGCCAATTAGTGCAGTTCCACACGATTGATTTTAAAATTGCGCCTTTTAACGGAAGTTTGATTTCAACTCTTAAAACTGACCGTTATGAAAAATCTCATTGTTTTATTATTTCTTGTTTCCGGCTTTGGCCTAGCTAATGACAAAAAAGTGACTTCCAAAATCGAGGAAGTGACCGTGTATTTAAGTGGCGCGCAAATTACGCGAACTGCACAATGCCAGCTCTCCGAAGGATCTCATGAGGTGGTCTTTACAGGGCTTTCCCATAAAATTGATGAAAGTAGCATCCAAGTTTCCGGCCTCTATGGGGTTTCCATTTTGTCCATAGCCTATGATATTAACTACTTGGAAAAATCGGAAAGCAATCCCCTGCTCAAGGAGTGGAAGGAAAAACTCAAAGACCTGGACTATCAAATTACATTACTAAAGAATACGATATACGGGCTGGAAGAAGAAGAAAAGGTCATTACGACCAATCGAATGGTCAGTACGGACAATCAAGCGCTCAACTTGGAGAAAGTAAAGGAGATTAGCCAATACTATCGCATACGTCTTACGGCCATCAAGAATGAAATTTTTGAAAATAACCGCAAGATCAATACCCTTAAAAAAGAGGTGAAGGATATACAACTTCAAATGGCGGAAGTGAACAACGCACCAGCACAGGAACAGGGGGAAATCACCATTAAATTTGACGCTCCCATTGCCACCCGACTTTCACTGACCCTAAAATACTTGGTTAAGGATGCCGGTTGGGTGCCTAATTACGATATCAAGTCAAAAAGCCTGAATGCACCCCTTACCCTCGCCTATAAAGCCAATGTATATCAAAATACCGGGAAGGATTGGAATGATGTTGCCGTAGTGCTTTCAACGGGTAATCCCGATTATAATATCAGTAAACCTGAACTTCAAGCTCATTATTTGAATTTCACTTCTGCATACACAAAAAAATACGCCCCGGCGCAAAAGAAAAAGGGATATGCCTTTAATCCAGCGGTTAAAAAGGTCGCAGGTACGATCACCGATGCTTCTGGACAGCCTCTACCTGGCGTCAATGTAGTTATTAAGGGTACGAATAAGGGCACGCAGACCGATTTTAACGGCAATTATGAACTTGAGGTGCCTTTTGGCCAAGAATTAAGCTTTTCCTACATCGGGATGCACAGCCAGGACATTCCTTTGTATTCCTCCATCATCAATTTAAGCATGGAAGAAGACCCACAAATGCTTGAGGAAGTGGTCATAGCTGGATACGGGACAAAAAGAAATGATTTTACAGGAGCGGTTTCCTCGATAAGTCCAGCACAATTAATTCAAGGTCGCGCTGCTGGAGTTAATATTCGTGGTACAAATTCAATTTCTTCCAACAAGACACCATTGTATATTATAGATGGCGTGCCAACAGATGGTTTTGTTGAAGGGGATTTGGACGCCAGTGAAATCCAGTCCATTGATATTTTAAAGGGTGCAGATGCTTCAGCGCTATATGGAAATCGGGGCGTTTCCAGCGTCGTCGTCATAACCACAAAAAAAAGCAGCACAAAGGAAGGAGCTACAAAAACGGAATTCGTAATCAAAAAGTCCCATTCCATTCCATCTGATAACGATATTACGGCCATTGAAATCAATACCTTTAAACTTCCGGCGACCTATGAATATTTTGCAGCACCCATTATCAACGAGAACGTGTTTTTGACAGCGAGTTTCACCAATTGGGAACAACATCAACTCTTACCCGGCGAAGCCAACATCTATTTTGAAGGGACTTATGCCGGTAAGACAGTACTCGACCCATACACTACCAAAAAGGAGATAGTGCTGTCCTTAGGCATCGACCCCAATATTACGGTGACCCGAAAACAAGAACGTAATTTCAAGAGCAAATCCTTTACGGGCAGCAACCGAATTCTAAATAGGACCTATAATTTAGAAGTGAAGAACAACAAAGGAATCGCTATAGAGCTAAAAGTATTGGATAGGGTACCAAAGTCTGAAAACAAGGAAATTAAAGTGGACGATTTGGTATTGAACAACGCGGAACATGATTCCAAAAAAGGATTGTTGACCTGGAGGCTAAAGCTACAGCCACAACAAAGTCAAACAGAACAGTTTTCGTTTCAAGTAAAGTATCCAAGAGGAAAAAACATATCGCTATGACAAAAGGGGAAGCCACAAAGCTTCCCTTTCTTATTCATTTTCAAAAGACATGGGCTCTGTCAAGGCCTTAATCACTTCTGCATCCCCTTCAAACTGTTTTTCGAAATTATAGGGCACCCGCTTATACGGATTGTACCCCAGTTCAATAAACCTGTGTTGAGCCTTGACCTCCACAAGGCGATACATGCGAAAAGGTTTTGTATCTGGGTGTTGTTCCATGTACGCTTTTAAGACCGGACTGATTTTTTGGCGAATACTTAAGGCATCCAGGATGGCCTCTCGGGTCACCTCATCATAACCAGGGGCTTTTTCCAGTTCACTCACTTTTTCTCCAGAGAACACCCACCTCGTAGTCAATTCCTTCCATTTTGGTAGGCCGTTTTTAGTATACATGGATACGGCCATTTCTAAATTCTCCGATGGATAATAAATCCCAATGGACTTAATACTTCCTTTTTGTAGTCTACGACTGGCCATTAAAGCGAAGTCACCTTCCCGATTTGGCTTGAAGATGATATAGGTTGAATCATTTAAGCGTTTTAAGATATCAACGGTATCGACCCGAGCTGGATATGGGCTCTTCTCTTCTCTAACCTGTTCATATAACATGAGATCCTTGAGCTCCGTAATCTTGGTTTTATCACCTTGAAGACTAAAGGAGTACCAGATACTGTTTTCTTGACCATGGGAAATAAAAGATATAAAGAGGCACAGTCCGCCTATAAATAAGGAAAACTTCTTTTTTATCATCGACCTTACTTTAGATTGTTTACTATAAAAACCAAAGTTGGATTACTGGTGTGCTTGTGGTCATCCATAAAACTTCATATTGGAATGAAGCAAAAAAAGGTAGCGAATGCTTTTCGTTTATAAAAGGATTTCTATAAAAAATCAACAAAGCCAATGCAAATACCTTGATATTAAAATATCGCGATGCGTATCCCAATGGGTCCAATGTAGTTGCACTATTATTAGGCGGTTTTAGTCCTGCAAGTCCCTAGTTACGTATTTTTCTTAAGGTCCATGTGGCCACTCCACCTTGGCCACAGGCAGCATTACCAGGGATGTCAACATTCAATTCGAGTACACCATCGTTCATTCGTGTTCCTGAACCCGTATAGTTATCCGAACATGGCGGGAAATCTACGTTCCAGGCTATGGTTACAGAGGCGTCTGTACCCTCCACAATTATATCGCCAACCCCTTCTGGAGTGGCATCTGAAGTGAACATAGACTGAAAATTGGAGGTCCCATAAAGGTTGGCGATATAGCGGTTGGAAGTTGATGGCATAATCTCCATGGAAATGGCACCTGTCCCAAATTCCCATACCCATGAACCAGAATACATACCAGACACTTCGGTCAAATCCAAACCACCCATTTCGTCTTCTCCAGAAGAGTTATCATCCCCAGAACAGGACATCATCAAAAATGCAGCAATTAATACGTTTAGCTTTTTCATAACGACAGTTATTATGTAAGTCAATATCAAAAATGACTATGAAGGGTTTTTTGGTTGTGGCCATCTTTAAAATGCGCCAACAATTTTGAATTAAACACCTTTCCTCCAATAAGTGTACCCTAAACTAGATAACTAAAGGCTTAAATGATGTTTACAAGTATCGGGGATGGGTCTCAAAACGGACATGAGACTCAAAGAAATGGATGCTATCCATTTTTATAAGGTGTTAATAATGTGTAAATTAAAGCAAATCCAGTGGATAATTACTTCAAATTGTTCAAAATAAAATCCAAAGTGCTGTTGGTGTTCAATTTCTGTGCAAATGAATGGGTTCTATGTACAATCGGTTCCCATAGGCCCTTCGAGCGTAAATATTTCATTTCCCTTTCATAATCCAAAGAAACCTTTCCTGAAAGCAATACATCCATAGGTTCTTCCCGCCGGTACCGCTGATAAACCTTGCGAAGGCCGCTCAAATACAATCGATCTTTTGTAAATCCTCCACCACGATGCGCCCTAAGGGTAATGGAGAAGGCTTCCTCGCGATTTAACTTGTATTTGCCATGGATCAAATCAAAAGTATCTGCAAAACTATATCCCTTGATCAGGCTATCGGAGGCCATCACCCGATATGCCAATTCCTTTAACCGTTTTAAGGTCAAGGCCCCTCCCATGTATTCACTGAAAACGGCAAGGCCTTCTTGGGTTTCCACATTTTTGGGCAAACCATTGCAAAAGATTTTTAATGGTTGCAAAAGACCGTTGTAAGTGGTTACGAGATGCACCCCTATTTCGTGGTTGGCTAAAGTCAATAACTGGTTTTTACTGAACTTGACGTTCTTTTTAATGATCAATGTCCTTGAGGTGTTACTCACCATAGCATCTGCGGCAATATTAGTGGAAAACCGAATGTCCAGTGGAAAATCATATTGCCTTCCAAATGCCTCAAAATAGTCCTTTGCCTCTAATGGCGAGTGAATTTTATCCATATCACTTCGTGGGGCTTCGTCAGGATGATGCAAAATAAAGAGTGCATTTTGGACATCTTTTTCTGTTGGTGTCCCATAAACGCTTAACGAATTGTAATAAAAGTGCCTTCCTTCCCCAATGGTTTCAATACATTGGATCATATTGGAGTAATAATTGATGACCTCTTTATATATGGTTCGTAGGGTATCATCCTTAATATGCTCCAATCGTTGGGCAAAGAAGAGCCGTTGTAATTTATACGGATTGAATTTAACTTTGGGATACTTAAATTCCGGTTCAACGCTGTATTTTGAAGAAAAGAAGCGTTGTTTCTCTTTTTCAATATTTAAAGGGTTGACATAGCTCAGCAACTCGATACGCTTGATCAAGCGATTCAGGTTGGAGTCAATATCAAAAAGTACAGGGAAACGTCTTTGAAGCTCAAGCTGTTCTTTCGTTTCTAACATAAATATTCCTCAAATTCTTTGGCCTGCAAAGGTATTAATTCCTTTAATTGTTTTTCTACAGCGGTGACCACTTCTGGAAAGATAACGCCGGTAAGCTCATCACAGTATATTTTGGAGATTTCGGTGGCGAGCACAAGGGTGTTCCCAAAATTTTGGGTGATATACTTTAAAAAATATCCATTTCCTTGAAAGGTATCATTGATTCCCGTGGTTGTACTGATGTTATTGGGCAATTTTATACTGCCTAATTTAGACGCCCAAGCGTTTACAATATCACTAAATCGTTCGTTATCGATATTATGGGTCCCCAAATTCCAGACAGGCACTTCCCTATCCCAACGTTTCCAATTGTAGCTATGCATGTCAAATACGATAACCCTGTTGTGAAGCTCCTCCAGTTTTCTGATCAAAGCCCCTACAACTTTATAGAATACTGCATGCTTTGATAAGCTCTTTTGTTTTTGTGCATTGGGAAGGGGATGCTTCCAAAGTTGTTTTCCCCATGCCGTATCAAAGACCGCCGTCTCTGGAGCGCGATTTAAATCGTATTCAAAACGACTGTCCAATCCAGTAAGAACAATAGGGTGGGATTGTACCATCTGTTTGGTACAAGGATCCTCCTCATACCACCGTTCGTATTCGGTATGGAGGCAATTTTCCCAAAGTTCTTTTCGAAATTGATGTCCATCATGAACTGCTGCACACACATAAGGCACATAAGATGTAACTTTAAGAGTGAAGGAATAGTCCTCGCAGACGGCCTCAAATGTCACTCCCTGTTCAATGGAAGTGATAATCTCCGCAACTGATAGCCTAAGCATCCTCAACTTCTTTACGAAGTCTTGACCTTCTATCAAAGGCTTGAAGCTTCGCAGTCACCTTGCTTTCTATAAAATCGATGACCTGGCATTGAATTTTAGTCTTGTACACCTTGTTCATATAGGTTACCCCGCCTGGTGACATGACATTGACTTCAACCAATTTTCCTCCAATAACATCAATACCAACAAAGAACAGACCATCCTTAACCAACTTGGGACCAATTTGCTTGCACAGGGCCTTTTCCTCTTTGGTCATATGGTGCTTGGCTACGGACCCCCCCGCGGATACATTGGAGCGATGGTCATCACTCCCAGGCACCCTGCGCATGGCACCAATAGGTTCGCCATTTAAGATCAAGATACGTACATCGCCCTGGTCTGCACCTTCAATGTATTCTTGAAGTATTACATAATTAGATGTTCCATCTGAGTTAGTTACATAAAAATCAAGAAGGGATTTGATATTACTCATGGCCGACTTTTCAATGAGAATAACCCCAGAGCCACCAAAACCATTTAGCGGCTTCAAAATCATTTTATCCGCGGTAGATTCTTTTATCTGTTGCACCAAATATCTTTTGTTTTTGGATACATGGGTAACCGGAATGATATTGCTATGACTATCCCCAAAGGCGGCCGTGTAAAGCTTATTATTGGCTTCTCGAAGTCCTTGAAGCGAGTTCATAATAAAGACATCGTCCTTTACAGAATCCAAAAAATTAAGCATCAAGGGGTCCAATGGTGGGTTGGCCCTCATAAAAATGACGTCAAATCCTGCCAAGGGCAACATTTCTTCCCGAATATTGGCCTGCTTATAGAAAGACTTCAAAGATGAAGGAATCTTTTCCATTCGGCCCACCACTGTGCAGAATGCGCTCGTTACACTGTTCCGTATGGTGAGGTTAGCAGGGGTACAAAGGGCAACGCCGTGCCTTCTCTTGACACATTCATGGATAAGTGCCAAACTGGTATCGTTTTCCGGGTCGATTTCTTCCCAGGGATACATCAAAAAACAAATGTTCATCGTTTTTGCAATTGGTTGAATGCCTTAATTTAAGGCATGTAGATTACAAAACAAAGTAGATGTCGTATAGCAGGGTAGATTTAAGGTTTATTTTACACCCTCATAGTGGTCGTCCCACTCTTTGACTTTAGGCTCTCCTAATTTACCAACAGATTTGGCCACTATGCTTGAAACTGTTGCATCGCCAGTAACGTTAATCACGGTCCGCAACATATCCAAAGGTCGATCAACAGCAAAAATCAATGCCAAGCCCACGGCATATTTATCAGCTGGAAAACCAACAGATTCCAGAACAATGACCAACATCACCATGCCCGCTCCTGGTACCGCTGCCGTCCCAATGGAAGCCAAAAGCGCCGTTAGAACAATGGTCAGCTGTGCCCCAATTGGTAGGTCAAAACTTAGGGCTTGTGCTATGAAAACCGCAGCAACCCCTTGATACAAACTGGTACCATCCATATTAATAGTGGCCCCAACCGGCAACACAAAACTGGACACTTCCTTGTCCACTCCAATATGTTCTTCTACCCGCTCCATGGTTACGGGCAAGGTAGCCGCACTGGAACTGGTAGAAAAAGCCAAAAGCTGTGCGGGACTTAATTCCTTTAGAAACCAAAAAGGATTCTTTTTGGCGAAAATGGATACAAGAATGCAGTAGAAAACGATCATAAGTAGCAATCCCAGTACCACCACTCCTGCATATTTTAGAAGCGCCAATAGAATTTCTGGGTCACTTGAAGAAACCACCACATTGGCCAGAAGGGCAAATACAGCATAAGGTGCCGTAAGCATGATCAAGTCTACCATTTTAAGTACCACATCATTCAAGGAATCAAAAAAGTTCTTTAAGGGCCTTGCTCTTTCCTCGCCTATCAGTAATAGTGAAATACCCATAAAAATGGTAAAGAAAATAACCTGCAGCATAAGCTGATTGTTCCCCAAGGCACTCACGGCGTTATCCGGAACCATATCCTCAAGAAATTTTAAAGGACCGCTTTCCTTTTGCCGTGTGGCCTCCTCCAACTTTTCAGTTACACCACTATCATTCGCATAGGTTTCCGTAAGTTTAACAATAGTCTCTTCTGATATGCCATTTCCTGGTTGTAATATATTAACCAAAACCAATCCCAAAATAATGGCAACCGTTGTAGTACCTACATAAATGCCCATAGTTCGCAAACCGATATTCCTAAACTTCGAAATATCCTGTAAATCTGAAATTCCTTTAATCAAAGAAGCAAGAATCAGCGGAATGGCAATCAACTTTAAGAGTTTAATGAATATGGTCCCAAATGGGCTGATCCAATCCGAAACAAAATCCTTACCCCAATCAAAACCGGTCATCAAAAACCCAAATAGGATACCAATAACCATCCCGATGAGGATTTTCCAGTGCAGTTCAAGCTTGCGCATACAATCAATTTTGGAAGTCAAGATAAGGTTTTGGCGGAAAATGCCATAACCCTTTTAAATTTTGTTGGTCCTTGCCAACAACATAAAATCGGCCAACACCAGTGCGGTCATCGCCTCCACGATAGGAACAGCCCTTGGCACTACACAAGGGTCATGCCTGCCTTTTCCTTTGGTTTGTACGGTATTTCCCCCCTTATCTATAGTCTCATATCCCTGGAGGACAGTAGCTACCGGTTTGAAAGCAACATTAAAATAGATATCCATACCGTTGGAGATACCGCCTTGAACACCGCCACTTTTATTGGTCTTTGTAGTGCCGTCCTGATTAAAGGCGTCATTATGCTCACTTCCTTTAAGCGTTATTCCTGCAAAGCCACTTCCATATTCAAAGCCCTTAACCGCATTGATGGACAACATGGCCTTCCCCAGTTGCGCGTGCAATTTATCAAAAACAGGTTCACCTAAACCAATCGGTATATTTTGGGCAACACAAGTTATAATTCCACCAATCGTATCCCCTTGCTTCTTAATGACCTTGATATATTCTTCCATTTTCTGAGCCATTTCCTTATCTGGACATCGAACCGCATTGGATTCGATTAAGGATAAGTCCAATTCTTGATAGGGCTTTTTTAGCTTTAATTCCCCAACTTGGGAGACAAATGCATGAATCTCAATTTCAGAAAGGAACTGCTTGGCAATAGCGCCGCCCACTACCCTACTGGCCGTTTCGCGCGCTGAACTTCTTCCCCCTCCTCGATAATCTCGAAATCCGTATTTCTTGTCATACACATAATCTGCATGTGAGGGGCGGTACGAATCCTTAATATGTGAGTAGTCCTTAGATTTTTGGTTGGTATTATGTATGGCAAAACCTATTGGGGTACCGGTAGTTTTCCCTTCGAACATACCAGAGTAAATTTCTACCGTATCCGGTTCTTTTCGTTGGGTCACAATGGCAGATTGACCAGGCCTACGACGGTCGAGTTCGTTTTGAATAGCTTCAACATTCAGTTCTACGCCAGCGGGACATCCATCCAACACCCCACCAATGGCCCTTCCATGGGATTCACCAAAGGTGGTAAGTCTAAACAAATTTCCAAAGGTATTGCCTGCCATAGCTATGAGGTTAATTGCCAAAGGTAAATTTTATACCGATCAAACAAAAACATACCAATCGGTTAATGATTTCTAAACATAGGGGATCATCGTTCATCTTTTCTTAACCCAAAGCTGACAAACACTTCATTTCCACTTCATTTTAAGTTTATTCCTACACTTTTATTTTGTGGTCAAACGATTTTGCATTGAAAAAGCGAAAGATTGAACTGGCCGTAATATCTGATGTCCATCTAGGAACCTATGGTTGTCATGCAGATGAGCTTATTGCCTATCTTAACAGCATACAACCCAAAAAATTGGTTCTCAATGGCGATATCATTGACATCTGGCAATTTAGTAAGCGCTACTTCCCTCCTTCCCACCTAAAGGTCCTGAAGAAGCTTATTGGTATGGCTTCCAGAGGGACCGAAGTTTTTTATATTACCGGCAACCATGATGAAATGCTGCGAAAATTTACCCCAACCCGTATGGGTAACTTTAAGATACTGAACAAACTGGTCCTGAACCTAGATGGGAAGAAAGCTTGGATTTTTCACGGGGATGTCTTTGATATCTCCATTCAAAAAGCAAAATGGTTGGCCAAATTGGGGAGCTATGGTTATGACCTACTTATTTTGATCAATTACCTTGTAAACTGGTTTCTGGCAAAAATGGGAAGGGAGAAGTATTCCCTTTCCAAAAAAATTAAAAATAGCGTGAAGGGTGCCGTTAAATTCATTGGCAATTTCGAAGATGCAGCAGCCACATTGGCTATTGAAAATGACTATGACTATGTAATTTGCGGGCATATCCATCAACCTAAAAAAGAAATCATTGAAAATAGCCAAGGCAAAACCATATACTTAAATTCGGGAGATTGGGTGGAAAACCTGACCGCATTGGAATATTCCTTTAAACGGTGGCGTATTTATCGATATGATCACGATAAACTGTCGCCATTCTTTGCCGATGAGGATGTAAAGGAAATGGATATGAACGAATTGATTGCCTCAATAACAAATAAGGTGGATTTAAATGATATCCAAGTCCAAGAGGAAGAGCCCCTAGGGGAACATGAATCCACAGAGAATAATGAAGGCGCATGACACCTATTTCGCAACCAAGTTCTCGTTTTGATAGGTCAATCCATTTTCAAAGGGACTTAGTTCCAGTGCTTTTTCTTGCTTGTCTGGCCTATACCAGGGTTAAAGGCATTGGTAGGGTCCAGTGCTTTATAGAATTCTTGCAAAACGGGTTTGGCCGCATATTCATGCCCTACATTGTGCTCGGCAGGATACTCGGCACCACGGGCATCAAATGTTTTTAATAGCTGATCTTTAAGCGCTTTGGCATCCACACCCTTTTTAACAATGTAGTTTTGATGAAATACGTGACAAAATAAATGGCCGTAATGAAGTTTTATTTCGAATAAATCATCTATTTCGGGAGGTAATTTTTCAAACCAATCTTTTTCATTACGGGGAAAGGCCACATCTATGGACATCATGGGACCAATCCGTTTTTCATGAATGGCATGGTACCGACCAATGGCACTTCCTGCAACAAATCGATGTAAGAGTGCTTTTTCCCCTTCTTTGTCCCTACATTCAAAAAAATCACCTTCATGTTTAGAGAAAAATTCCTCAAAATAGGCCCTGGCTTCATCAATAGCGTCATCAGCGGTTTCAATGATCCAGTGATGTTCGTACAGATTCCGAAATTCTTCCATGCGACGCGGGAGATGATTGGGCCAGAAATTGCTTAAAAACTGCATCAGACGATCGGAAAACTTATTGGGAAGAAACTTAAACCTTCCAGCAAAAAGGTCCACTTTTCGCTTAAGGGCAAAGAGCTTGGGGATAAAATCCGTACCGAGCTTGTGGATGACTATAAAATTGTCCTTACTGTATTTTTTGGTGGCATCGTAACAAGCACGGTGCAAATAATCCCCTGTAACCGGTAAATTCTTAAACTGGGATAAAATATCCCTACGAATCTTGGTAAGCACATCAGGGTCATTGGTCCCCACATAAAATACTTTGTAACGTTCTGCAGCGGGATAGGTATCAACACGAACGGCAAAAACAACAACTTTGCCCGCCGAACCCGAAGCACCATGCAAACGCCTAGTATCAGAATTAAACCTGGCCGGGGTATCCTCATCTATTGCCCGCAACCGTTCCTGATATTCATTATCGGATGCCAGTTTATCCGGAAATTGTACTTGATCTTTGGAGTATTTTTTTTGCTGCAGATTGGTTAAAATCTCTTCCGGTGTTTCGCCAAGGTCAATACCTAAATCATTAACCAACTTGAGTTCCCCATTCCCATCTATCTCAGCATAAAGCGCTAACTCTGTGTAAGCAGGTCCCCGTTGAATCAATGACCCACCGGAATTATTGCATATACCCCCTACAATCGTCGCACCAATGGAAGTTGAACCAATAACGGAATGGGGCTCCCTTTTAAAGGGCGCTAATTTGTTTTCTAAATCGAACAGTGTACTTCCTGGCAAAGCAACAATCTGCTTTCCACCATCAATAATGTGGATATCATTTATCCGCATAGTATTTATCGCTACAATAGGGCGATCATAACCTTGATCATATGGTGTAGATCCACCCGTTAGTCCTGTATTTGCAGCCTGCATAATTACTATGATATCGGCATCGATACACCGTTGTATGACTTTCCAAATCTCAAGTAAACTTCCAGGTTTTACTACCGCCAGAACCTCACCGGAACCGTATCGATAGCCTTTGGAATATGGAATCTTTTTTGCCGTATCAGTAATGACATATTTATTACCGACCAAGGCCTTAAATTCCTGAAGAATTATATTGTTTTCTGATATCTGCGCCATCCCAAGATGCTTAAAACAGTAAAAATACGGTCTTAAGGCCACTGGGCAAAACTATTTTCAAACCCCAAAATTTAGATATGGGCACAAAGGGCTACGAGCAGAGGATAATCCAATAATTATTCCTGATTTTCATAGGATCATGGGGCGGACGCTGCCAGTGATGATTGGAAGAAATAAAACAAACGGTTTTAAATACCGCTCGAACATTTTAGCTGCCATCCCCTAACCACGACGAACTGTTCTTTTTTTTCGTTCAAATGCACTATTTCCTAAAAATACTATTAGGTATTTGCGGTCGAGCCATTTTCAACAGGTCAATCAACCCATAAATTCGTACACTCCTGGAGTTTGACTGAGTACAAAACGATTCCCCAATTTTAGCTGTTCTTACCATCTTTGTAAATTTGAAAAATTGCGGATTTTTGCTGTTTGGAACAATTTTTGGTTTAGGAAATGAGTTTTGTTTCTCAAAGAATGGACAAGTACATTCCATAAATTTCAACTAAAAGTAAACTATATGAAGATCAGCACATTTTTATCCCTTGTTTTTTTATGTATTGGTACGGCCGTCAGTGCCCAAAGTATTTCGGAACATACCCTAGGACTGCGATTGGGGGACAGTGATGGCTTTGGTGCTGAAATATCCTATCAAAAATCCATTGGCAGGTATAATAGGGCAGAATTTAATTTGGGATGGCGCGATAGTAGGGAATTTGATGCCTTTAAACTTACCGGTCTCTATCAATGGGTTCATAATCTTGACGGAGGATTCAATTGGTATTATGGTTTTGGTGGCGGTGTAGGTAGTGTGGATTTTGAGCCAATCCCCAATGGAGAGGACAATGACGGCCTATTTGTCCTGGTTGCAGGAAACATCGGGGTAGAGTATGATTTTGATATTCCATTGCTCATTTCCCTTGATTTCAGGCCAGAATTGGGCATTTTGGGCTTTGATGGTTTTGATGACAACCTTGATTTTGATATCGCCCTTGGCCTACGGTATCAGTTCTAAAGACCTTATTCCACGGTATAAAAGAGTGCCCTTAGTGGCGCTTTTTTTATGCTTTTGAATATGATTACCTTTGGACAAATTTGAAAGCAATGATGAAAAAAATTGTTGTATTGATATGTGCGGCAGGTCTCCTATTTGCCTGCAGCAGTAGCCCTGAAGGGTATGTGTTAACTGGTGAATTACGGGGTGATGTAGAGAACGGAACAAAAATTTTCCTCAAAACTACTGATTCCTTGAGGCGTAGTATGGTAGAGTTGGATACAACTGTTGTTGAAAATGGACAGTTTCATTTTAGCGGTACGGCAAACATACCACAACTGAATTATATTTTTATTGATGGTGTACGCGGAAGTGCTCCCGTTATTCTAGAAAACGGTAAAATCAATTTTAAAGCGCAAAAGGATAGCTTATCATTTGTAGCCCTTAAGGGTACTATCCAAAACGACCTTTTTATGGATTATCTGGAGGAATCCAGAACCCTATCTTCCATGTCACGCTCTATGAACGATGATTTTAGGAAAGCCAATGACGCTGGCGATACGGCCGCTGTCCAAGCGCTTAGGGAAGAATATCTGGAGTTACAGGAAAGGGGCAATGCTTTTGAACGGGATTTTGTGGAGGAGCACCCCAATGCATTGATTTCTGCCTTGATATTGGAAAAAATTGTTTCCGCCAAAACGTTGTCCATTGATGAGGCCAATTCCCTTTATGAAGGCTTGACTCCAGAGATAAAGCAAAGCCGTCCTGGAAAGCGTTTGTCAACGCTATTAAAGGCGGCAGTGGCAACTTCGATAGGAGCCCAAGCACCAGAATTTTCAGGCCCCGCGCCAGATGGAAATCAAATTGCCTTAAGTGATGTTAAAGGTAAAATAACCCTAATTGACTTTTGGGCAGCTTGGTGCAAACCCTGTCGTATGGAAAACCCCAATATCGTATCGGTTTACAACAAGTACAAGGACAAAGGCCTTCATGTTGTTGGCGTTTCGTTGGATAGAAAAAAAGAAGATTGGTTAGGTGCCATAGAAAGCGATGGTCTGGAATGGAACCACATATCCAACTTACAGTATTTTCAAGGTCCTATCGCCCAGTTATATAATGTAAACGCCATCCCAGCTGCTTTTTTATTGGATGAAAATGGCGTCATTATTGCGAAAAACCTTCGTGGTGCGGCGTTGGAGCAAAAAGTAGCGGAATTGCTTAATTGATTTTTAAATCCGGGAACCTATAAAACGGAAAGGCCCAGCTATAGCAGGGCCTTTCCATTTTTAGATAATTGTCTTTTTAGAACTTATCCTGAACATCATCAAAGGTTCCGATCACGGTGGCAGAATCGGCTAAAATGACATCACCAAAAATATTCACCCTGCTGTCATTGCCCAAGAATTCCAGTGAGGCGCCTTCTTCTAGCACTAAGTCGCCATAAACCGTTAAATCGCCCTCAATGCGTAAGCTAGCATTCGCTCCAACGGTCATATCCCTCCTTCTGCTGTTTCGGGCCACTACTAAAACACCACGCATTTCAAATAAGCCATCAGCAGCGACTTCAACTTCGTCCCGTACTGTCCACGTACCGCACAGTAGTAAACTTCCCTCTATTGAAATATTTCTGAACCTTCTTGATCCGCTATAGGACAAATCCGCATTGGATGGAACAGTTAGTCTAGAGCTACCGGAGTAGTTTGGTGTTCCTTGACATCTGGATTCCAAACTGCTATCCGGTTTGTTCATTTTTATGATTTGCAAGCCCCTTTTTCCCGAAGCCGCAAAGATATAGTCACCCCTAGAGGCTACATAATTGATGGATCCCTGTAATTCAATGATTCCAACAATATCAACACCATTATTATCTTCTGACAAGCAAAGTCCTGCCCCGCCATTGGCCATCAACAATACGTCTTCATTAAAAGCAGTCGCGTTGGTCACAATATTTTCTTCAGCAACTTGATCTGGATTGATCGGTATGGGAACATGCTCAATCAATACTCCCGTGGAAGCATTATAGATTCCTGCACCTTTCGACCCCTCCGCAACAACGACCTTATCATTAGAAATATCCAAGGTTCTTTTGTCAGCGAGCCTAAAATCAGAATCGATTGCAATTTGACCCGTCTCGTTAAAACTGGTGTCCAAAAACCGAACACCAAAACTGGCGTCCAGGAGGGCTATCCGTCCATCGCCAATGGCTAAGGAGCGTAAGTCGGAATAGGGCGATTCCTGACTTATCTCTAAAGATTGTTTATCGAACTCAGTAATATAACCATCACGCCCACTGGTCATGAACACCTTACTACCTTCGACCAAAACATCGTTGGCATTGAAGCCTTCTTGAAAACCATAGGTTATTCCACTGGAAAGATTAAACCTACCATTGGATACCGATAATTTGCCTATAAAGGAATTAGCCGTAGCAGTAACGGAACGCTCAGCATCTACTCCTCCAGCCACATATAAAAAGCCATTGTCAAATTTTAAGGAATTGATATCTGCATTTAGATAATACAATCGCGAAGTAACCCTTGGGCGCATAGGGTCAGCGATATAAACAATATCGATACCCCCCGCATAATCAGAATCAATGGTATTGTAAGAAACATAGGCATAGTCACCTACAATATCAACATGCGAAGCGGTAAGATTTTCCCCTCCGTTAAAGGATGGAGGAGTCACCTGTGCTACCAATGTTAATGGATAATCTCCTGCTTGTTCGTCCAGAAACCTGGCTTGAACACCGCTTTGGTTTTCTTGGTTTTCTTCGTAAATATCCAAAACACCACTATCATCGTAATTGATCGTGTTTTCTAAATTAACTGTACTGGTTTCCAATTGAATGTCATCCTCTCCATCTTGAAAAACGGTAGTGGAATCTGAACAAGAGGCAAAAAAGATAAAAGCGAAAAGATAAAGAAGTACTGTTCTTTTCATAACATGTAGGCTTTTGTAGTTTGGTTATGCAGTAACGAACCTAAACCTATATGTTATATAAAATGGATTAGTTTTTCGATGAAACGCATGATTTTACCGAAATACGTACCACAAAAAAGAATTTTTTTACAAAATATTCCAAGGAATTAGATTTTTCCGGCTTTTTCCAAAGCGAATAGGATTAGAATTGGGAGGGCCAAAAGAATGACCATGAGCGTATCCGTCATAAAAAGGGAGGGTCTGAACAATAAGGTAGTAAGGTACCCCCCAATGGCCCCTCCAAAATGGGCGCTATGGCCAATATTGCCGATCCTATTTTTCATTCCATAAATAGAATAAAACAGATAGCCTATGCCCAAAACATAAGCCGGTAGTGGAATGGGTATGAACATAATTCCCAATCGCATATCGGGTTCCAGCAATATGGCTGAATATAGAATACCTGTTACAGCACCACTAGCACCTACAGCACTGTAAAAGGGTTCGCTCTTATGGAAGGACAATGCGAGGAGACTTCCAGCCAATAGACTGATGAAGTAGATGATAACGAACTTAACGGAGCCAAACCAAGTAATGACCACATTCGCAAAGAAGAATAGGGTGAACATATTGAACAACAAATGAGCAAAATCCACATGCAGAAACCCAGAAGTCAATGTTCGTTCCTTTTGTCCAGCGTTTATTCCCCCTATACTAAATTTGTACCGCTCAAAAAACAACTGGTCGTTAAAGCCTCTAATGGATACCAAAACATTAGCTGCAATTATGGCTATGGTAGCCATATGTAAGTCATACATGGTTCTCCATTTAGGGTTAAATATAGCTATATTTGAACATTCAAAAGACCTATGCAATTACTGGTTTACCTCTTGGCCTACCCCCTATTATGGCTAGTATCAAGACTTCCCTTTCGAGTACTTTATTTTCTATCCGATCTTCTGTTCCCGTTGCTCTACTACGTTATTGGCTATCGCAAAAAAGTTGTTAGAGACAATCTGGCCTTGGTTTTTCCCGATAAATCGGAATCTCAACGCCTTTCCATTGAAAGAAAATTTTTTAAGCATATGTGTGATATGTTCCTGGAAATGATAAAGACTATGGGAATTTCAGCAAGGCAAGCTGAGGAAAGGTATGTTTTTACCAATATTGAACTTTTCCATCAATTGGAAAACCAAGGAAGAAATACCATGCTTATGCTTCCCCATTATGCCAGCTGGGAATGGGTCTTTAGCCTTAACACAAAAATAGTTTCCAGAGGATACGCTATTTATTTAAAAATTCAGAATAAGCATTTTGATAAGCTTGTGCGCGATATTCGAAGTAAGTTTGGCACTACACTGATCGTTACCAGTGAAAGCAGAAAAATTGCTAAAGAAGCCAAGGTATCTAGAGAACTTTTTTGTTTGGGAATAATCAGCGATCAGTCCCCCATGTTGAGCCGTGCGCGCCATTGGTCTAAATTCATGGACATCATGGTGCCTGTTCACATTGGGGGCGAAGAGTTAGCAAAAGAACATAACCTGGTTCCCCTTTATTTGAAAGTCAAGAAGAAAAGACGGGGATATTACGAAGCTACTTTTATCAAGCTTTGCGATGATCCAAAGAATTTACCGAACTACAAAATCACCGAATTCTTTCTCAAGGAAACGGAAAAGTCCATTAAGGAGGCACCCGAATTCTATTTCTGGACCCATAAACGATGGAAGCATAGAAATAAAGTTCCGACTAACTACAGAAATGACAATTAAAAAAATCAAATGGAAAGGCTTGTTTAAGAAAAGATACCTCCTTGGGTTTCTGTTATTGGTCTATCTGTTATTTGCCCACTCCTGTATGACCATGCGTTCATCTTCAAAAAAAACAAAACACTATTTTGAATCAAAAGGAGTGGACTATATTGACGCTACGGTCCATGTCAACGGGCATAACATCCATTACATCCAAACAGGAAGGAAAGATGCGCAAACCTTGGTTTTCATCCATGGGTCGCCTGGTGCGTGGAGCGCCTGGCAAGGGTATTTGTCAGAAGAAAGGTTCGTGAAGGAATATCGTGTAATTGCTCCTGACCGCCCCGGATTTGGCTTTAGCGACTTTAGAAAAAGCTTGAACTTGTCTGACCAAGCTGCACTACTGAACAACTTTCTTAAAGGACTTTCCAATGGTAAACCGGTAACCCTAATCGGTCATTCCTATGGAGGACCGTTGATTGTCAAAATGGCTTTGGACGATCCCAATGGCTACGATAATTTGGTTATTCTCGCTGGGGCATTGGACCCCGACGCGGAAAAAAAGGAGCGCTGGAGAAAACCATTGACCTGGTTTCCCTTAAAGTATCTTGTCCCTGGCGCCCTTAAACCTTCTAATGATGAGTTATGGATGCTAAAACAGGACCTCATTGATTTAAAGCCCGAACTGCAGCAACTTAAAGAAAAGGTATTCATTATACATGGTACCAATGATAAATTAGTACCCTATTCCAATGTTCCTTTTATGGAGAAGGAATTTGTAAATGTGGACTCCTTAGAAGTTACCACACTGGAAAATGAACGTCATTTTATTGTTTGGGACAGGGAAGCACTGATTAAGGAAAAATTATTGAATATCACCAAATACTTTCCTTTACAGCCGTAAGTTTTTTAAGAATATTTACGACCTAACCCAAAATAGTTATCATGAGAAAAATAATATTGGTCTTTATTTTGGGCTTGGCGGGCTCAGTTATCACATTTTCACAAGATTTTAATGCCATCCCAACTGACAAACAAATTTCGGAATTGCCAGATGGCTGGTACAAATTTAAGATGCAAGGGGTGGTATTTGATGTAGAATTAAAGCAAGGGAAATATAAGAAAGGAAACATCACTTGGTTTGATGGCAGCTCCTATTCAGGAGATCTGAATGGGACTTACCTTTCTGGAAGGGGGACCTATACTTGGTCAAACGGCAGCCAATATTTAGGTAACTTCAAAAGACATCAGCGTCATGGAAGAGGCACACTGGTTGCAAAAGACGGTTCCAAGTGGAGTGGAAAATGGAAGAACAATCAAAAAAATGGAAAAGGCACAACTTTTGATTCCTATGGGGTTGCCATAAATAGTGGAGTTTGGGTTGGTGGAGAGCTAATTGAAAAAAACAACACCAAATAAAGGCACCTACATCTTAATAACACGCTTTCGAAGATTAAAACATGACATTTTCCCAAAATTGGTTCATGTTACATTATGTATCTTGGGGTACTTCTTAATTTATCCAAATGCAAGATATAGCCATCGCTCGACAAATAAAGCTAAAGCCCATATCCACCATTTCCAAAAAATTAGGTGTTCCCATAGAACAATTAGAACCCTATGGTAGGGATAAAGCCAAAATTCCAGTCGATTTAATTGATAGGAAAGGCATTGAAAAATCCAATTTGATCTTGGTCTCGGCAATATCACCCACTCCTGCAGGGGAAGGAAAAACAACTATGTCCATTGGTCTTACCGAAGGATTGAACCGATTGGGGAAAAAGGCTACGGTTGTGCTTCGCGAGCCCTCATTAGGACCAGTATTTGGTATTAAAGGTGGTGCCACGGGCGGTGGGTATTCACAGGTACTACCCATGGAAGATATCAACCTTCATTTTACAGGGGACTTTGCGGCTATTGAAAAGGCCCACAATCTTTTATCCGCTTTAATCGACAATAACATTCAAAGCAAAACAAGTTCATTGAATTTAGATCCAAGGACCATTTCATGGAAACGGGTACTGGATATGAACGATCGCTCCCTACGTCAGGTTATTGTTGGGTTGGGAGGCACGGCCTCTGGCATTCCAAGGGAAACCGGATTTGATATCACGGCAGCTTCGGAAATAATGGCGATTCTTTGCTTAGCGGATGACCTATCTGATTTAAAAAAGCGATTGGGCTCTATTTTCATCGGTTTCACATTTACTGGCGAACCCATTTACGCTAGGGATTTAAAGGCCGAAGGAGCCATGACCGCGCTTTTAAAGGATGCGATAAAACCGAATCTTGTCCAAACCATGGAGGGAAATCCCGCCATTATCCACGGAGGACCTTTTGCCAATATAGCCCAAGGAACCAATTCGGTCATTGCAACAAGGATGGGTATGACCTTCTCGGATTACACCGTTACGGAAGCTGGATTTGGATTTGACCTTGGTGCAGAAAAATTCTTTGACATTAAATGCCAAAGTGCCGGACTATCACCAAAAGCAGTGGTGCTCACGGCCACCATTAGGGCATTGAAATATCACGGGGGAAAACCACTTTCAGATTTGACGGATCCCGATGTGGTTGCACTTAAAAAGGGCTTGTCCAATTTGGAAAAGCATATCGAAAACATCCAACAATTCAATGTGGAACCCGTAATTGCGATCAACCGATTTGTAACCGATACTGAGGAGGAAATCGGGGCGATTACAGCAAAAGCAGAGGAATTGGGAGTTCAAGTAGCCCTGGCGGAAGTTTGGGCCAAAGGGGGGGAAGGTGCCCTGGACCTAGCAGAAAAAGTGGTACGGGCCTGTGAAAAAGCAAAGACATCATTTACACCGATGTACCATTGGAAAGACCCTATCACCAGTAAAATAGAGAAAATTGCCACCTGTATCTACGGAGCTGAACACGTGGATTACAGTGCACAGGCCAAAAAGGACTTACGAAAAATAAAAAATCTAGGATTGGATCATTTGCCGGTTTGCATCGCAAAAACCCAAAAATCCCTTTCGGACAACCCAAAGCTTTTGGGAAGACCAAAGGACTTTATTATTACCGTACGCGAAATTGAAATTGCCGCTGGTGCAGGATTTGTTATTCCCATAACGGGGAATATAATGCGGATGCCGGGCTTACCTGCCAAGCCCGCATCAGAAAATATTGATATTGATGAAAAGGGCAATATATCAGGATTGTTTTAATTTCTAGATTTCATTATAATCACTTGATACCTTCTTATGAACGACCTTTGGTCAAATATCATTCTTGTCGTATTGATCCAAGGCCTGTTTGCACTATCCCTTTTGCTATTAATTCCGGCAAGACGTAAGAAATATGAGAATCGTCACTTATTACTGATCCTATTAACCATATTCTGGTTTTTATTGGAGTTCTATTGCATTCGAAATAAGATAAAAATCCCAATCAATGTTTTTTATGGCACGCGATATGGGTCTTGGCTGTTACTTGGCCCCTTGACCTACTTTTTTATAAAATCAATATCATCCCATTGGAAATTCAAGAGAAAAGATTTGTTGCATGTTATTCCGTTTGCCTTGTTTGTGCTGATCATACCTTTGGCAAGTGGAGAATCATTAAGCAATCGTCAGATCCATTATGGAATGCTGGCAGTGTTCGACTATCGTCCAAAGACGGTGACCTTTTTTGAATACTCATATTCCACGATATTTTACTTACAATTTATACATCTGGTCGGTTATCTGGTCATCAACCACTTTAACCTAAAACGGTATACAAAAAAGATGAAGTCCAGCTATGCGCAAACCAGCAATATCGTTTGGCTTTTCGTTTTTAATGGTCTATTATTCCTGATTTTAATTTTCAGCTTGAGCTTCCTATATATTCTTTTTGCTTCTGATATCTATTCAAGGGCTTTAGACTATATATATGTAGTTCCAATGGGATTGTTTATTTATGCTATGACCTATAAGCTTTCGGGGTTTGAATGGAAGAAGCCACAAGGGGTTGATCTGCGTTATCGTTCTTCGAACTTGAAGCCTGAACAGCAAAATAAATTACAAAAGGCGTTGGAAGAACGCATGTCCAAAAAAAGCTGTTTTTAAACAATGAACTTCGGTTAAATGATTTAGCCCAAGAACTTTCAACATCACCGCATCACCTTTCCCAGGTAATCAATGTAGGTAAGGGCACTTCTTTTTTTGATTACATCAATAAACTCCGCATCGCCGAAGCGAAAAAGATTATTAAGGATAATCCCAAATACACCTTGCTGAAAGTTGCGTTTGATGCTGGTTTTAATAACAAAACCTCTTTTGTAAATGCATTTAAGAAATTTGAAGGTACTACCCCTTCAAACTATCGTAAGGAAATCGTTCGTAGTTTGATAAACAGGAAGGAAAAAAAAGGACAACCTTTATAAAGATTGTCGACTGCCCGCTGGGCATATCCTATCATCGCGGTATAAAAGACATAACCCATGAAAAAAAATACTGCGATTTACACAATGGCCTTCCTATTTTTTATTTGTTTTTCCACCCAACTGTTTTCACAAAACTATACCCTGGACCAAGGGCATACCTATTTTGGGTTTAGTGTGGAACGATTTCTGGTTGGCGAAGTAGTTGGGCGATTTGATACTTTTGAAGCCTCATTTTCCATACAAGGTGATGACCTTACCGCATTACAATTTAAGTGCGCAATCGATGTGAATAGCATCAATAGTAATAATGCCACACGTGATGGCCATTTAAAAGGCGCCCTATGGTTAGATGCCGAAAATTATCCGGAAATTCATTTTGTCACCTCCAAAATCGAGAAAAAAGAAAATGTGTATACCATAAAAGGGGAATTTACCATTAAAGGTGTCACTAAGACTGTGGAGTTTCCCGCTACCCTATTAGGGCCATTTAAAGACCCTACACAGAAAACAGCAATAGGTATACAGGCCGAGTTCCCCATCAATCGATTTGATTATGGGATTTCCTTTAACAAAAAAATGGATAACGGAAGTTTTTTCATAGGGGATACTGTAGATATTACAATACGTGCCCTAGCGTATCAAGAATAATTAAATTGGACATGGTCCTGCTTCCATTTTTTGTGCCGATCATTTTGTTTTATATCTTTTTAGATAAATCGGAATAATCGGTATGAGGAATTTTATAATACTAATGGTACTCTTTATGGCCTTTTTGGGATTTTCCCAAAAAAAAGAGCTACCCGGTGCACTTGTTGAAAAAATTAAAAAAGATGTCTGGATTCCTTTTATGGAAGCCTATGCCCAGTTAGATGATGACAAACTGAAATCAATTCATGACCCTGAGATCTTTCGCGTAATGATCGACCAAAACACCGTGAAAACCGGTCAAACCTATTTGAATGATTTTGGCGGTTATTTAAATCAGGTCAGTAAAAATGGTGGTGGATTGGGGATAGCGTTTGCCCTATTGACTACAGCTACCAATTCGTCCGGAGATTTAGCCTATCAAACCGGATATTATGAGTTTAGTTCCAAAGAAAAAGACGACTCGGATTTGGTGGTCCGGGGATATGGACATTTCAGCGTGGGTCTTAAAAAAACTGAAGGTTTGTGGAAATTATTCCTCGATGCTGATCAACGAATCGATATTACCTTGGAAGAATTTGAAAATCAAGAAATAGTGTATCGCCTGGATAATTAATCTATATTCCTGCTGCCTCCTTAATCTCTAAAATGATCCTATCCGCCAAACCATCCGCCTCTGCCTGAGTTTTTGCCTCGGTATAGATACGGATGATAGGTTCGGTATTGGATTTTCTTAAATGTACCCAATTTTCAGAAAAGTCAATTTTGACCCCATCGATGGTACTTACTTCTTCATTTTTATATTTTTCGTGCATCGCGGCCAACAATTCATCCACGTCCAAATCCGGTGTCAATTGAATTTTCTTTTTACTCATAAAATAGGCAGGATAACTTGCCCTAAGATCAGCAACAGTGCCACCTCTTTCGGACATCAACATTAAAAACAAGGCTGTTCCCACCAGGGCATCACGGCCATAATGGCTCTCTGGATAAATAATACCGCCATTGCCCTCACCTCCAATAATGGCATGGTTAGCCTTCATTTTAGTTACCACATTTACCTCACCTACAGCTGCGGCCTCATAGGTCCCACCATGTTGCTCCGTAATGTCCCGAAGCGCTCGGGATGAGGAAAGATTGGATACCGTGCTGCCTGGGGTCTTGCCCAGGACATAATCAGCACAGGCCACCAAAGTATATTCTTCTCCGAACATTTCACCATCATCGCTAATAAAGGCCAAACGATCAACATCGGGGTCGACTACAATACCGAAATCAGCTTTTTCCCCAACCACTTTTTTGCAGATATCGCCCAAATGTTCCTTTAGAGGTTCTGGGTTATGGGGAAAGTGCCCCGTGGGATCGCAATAGAGTTTTACTACCTCAACGCCAAGGGCCTCCAGCAATTTTGGTATGGCGATACCTCCTGTAGAGTTCACCCCATCAACTACTACTTTAAATTTTTGTTTTCGAATGGTTTCAGCATCCACCAAGGAAAGTTGTAGTACTGCTTCAATATGCTTATCAATATAGGTTTCGTCCTTGACTATGATACCCAAATCGTCCACCTGCGCAAAATCAAAATCCTCTTTTTCGGCAAGTTTTAAAATTTTGGCACCTTCAACTGCATCCAAGAATTCTCCGCTTTCATTTAGTAATTTCAAAGCATTCCATTGCTTTGGATTATGACTTGCCGTTAAGATAATACCTCCATCGGCTCCCTGCAGGGGAACGGCTATTTCAACTGTCGGAGTGGTAGAGAGGCCCAAGTCAATAACGTCAATGCCCAATCCTATCAAGGTGGAAACTACCAGATTCTGAATCATTTCCCCAGAGAGACGGGCGTCCCTGCCAATGACCACCTTTAAATCATTTTTTTGGGAATAGTCCTTTAACCAAGTTCCGTAAGAGGCTGCAAATTTTACGGCATCTATCGGGGTGAGATTATGGCCAATTGAACCTCCAATGGTACCACGTATGCCGGAAATGGATTTTATCAGTGTCATAATGTTAAAAAAGTTTTTGCAAATATATAGTGATGTTTTTTAGGCCATGTTGCCAATTCGTAAATTCGAACAGTGAACTTTTTGGCCCATATTTATCTTTCATTCGATGATCCAAAAATTACCTTGGGTAATTTCTTTGCCGATCATATACGGGCAAATAAGTACAAGCACCTTCCTGATAAAGTGCAAAAAGGGATTTTATTGCATAGGGCCATCGATTCGTTCACGGATGCGCATCCCGTTCCCCGAAAGAGCAGCAAACGGTTACACGGGAATTACAGCCACTACAGCCGGGTTATCGTAGATATTTATTACGATCATTTTTTGGCGAAGAATTGGACCGATTATTCGGAAAAACCGTTGGCTCTTTTTGTGGATGAATTTTATGATTTATTGGAAAGGAATTATGATATTTTACCCCTTGGAACACAACGGATGATGCCCTATATGATAGCTGATAATTGGCTCTACCACTATGCCGAAATGGAAGGCATTGCACGGGTGCTCAATGGCATGAACCGGAGGACCAATAACAAATCCAAAATGAATTTTGCCATTATGGACTTAGAGGAACATTATGGTGAATTTGAAAATGAGTTCAAGGCTTTCTTTAAAGAATTGATTACCTTTTCGCGACAAAAATATAACGAACTATGCGCAAACTAATTCTACTCCTCCCCCTATTCCTATTTGTTCATTGCAAAAAGGCACCTGTAATCCCCACGGGCCTGGTCACGGAAAAAGCCATGGTGGTCTCCGCTCGCGAAGAGGCCTCAAAAATCGGGGTGGAAATTATGCAACAAGGTGGTAATGCCTTTGATGCCATGGTAGCTACGGAACTAGCTTTGGCGGTGGCTTTCCCATTCGCAGGAAACCTCGGTGGTGGTGGTTTTATGGTATACCGAAAGAACAATGGTGAAGTAGGCGGAATCGACTACCGTGAAAAAGCACCGCTATCGGCGCATAAGGATATGTATTTGGATTCCCTGGGTAATGTAATACCAAATATGAGCACAGTGGGTGCCACTGCCGTAGGCGTACCAGGTACCGTAGCCGGAGTCTTTGAAGTGCACAACAAGTTCGGTTCCCTGCCTATGGAAACGATTTTAGCGCCCGTAATCGCCTTAGCGAAACGTGGTGTAATGGTCACAGAAAAACAGGCAAAACGATTGGAAGGGTATAAGGAGCGCTTTATAGAGGTCAATGGTGACAGCACCAAATTTGCGCAGAACTTTCAAACTGGAGATACCATAAAGTATCCGGCTTTGGCCCAAACCTTGACTGCGCTTAAAGAAAATGGGAAAGATGGTTTTTACAAAGGGGAAGTAGCCCAAAAGTTAGCTTCTTTTATTCAGGAAAGCGGAGGCTTCATCACGGAAGAAGACTTGGCGAAGTATGAGGCAAAATGGCGCCAACCCGTAATTTTTAATTATAAAGATCTTAAAATTATTTCCATGAGCCCTCCCAGCAGCGGTGGCGTGACAATGAACCAAATGTTCAAAATGATAGAACCCTATGATATTGGGCAATACGAACATAATTCAACTGAATCCATACAATTGTTTACAGAAGCTGCCAGAAGGGCCTATGCGGACAGAAACTACTTTTTGGGTGACCCCGATTTTGTAGATATCCCATTGGATGTGCTCTTGAGCCAATCCTATTTGGAAGAACGTTTTGCTGATTTTTCATTTGAGATGGCTACACCTTCGGATAGTGTTTCCCATGGAAAAGTGGAAATTGTAGAAAGCATGGAAACTACCCACTACTCCATCGTAGATAGGCAAGGCAATGCGATTTCTGCAACAACGACCCTCAATGGTGGATATGGGTCAAAATTGTACCACCCAGAACTGGGTTTTTTCTTGAATAATGAGATGGATGACTTCAGTTCTAAACCTGGGGTTCCCAATATGTTTGGACTTATTGGTGCGGAAGCCAATAGCATCGCCCCAGAAAAACGAATGTTGAGCAGTATGACCCCGACCATCGTGGAAAAGGAAGGTACCCTGTTTATGGTTGTAGGGACGCCCGGGGGCTCTACCATCATCAATTTTGTCGCGCAGACCATTTTAAATGTGTATGAGTTTGACCTTAGCATGCAAGAGGCTGTAAACGCACCCAGATTTCACCACCAATGGATGCCAGACATCATTATGTTTGAGACTGAAGGATTTTCTGAAGAACTGAAATCAACATTAAAGGAAAAGGGCTATGTTATTTTCGAGGGTCCATCACGCATTGGAGGAAAAGTAGATGCCATTCGCGTATTACCGGATGGCACCTTAGAAGGTGGCGCTGACAAGCGAGGGGACGACAAAGCTGTAGGATTTTAATGTCAATTTTTGATGTTGTATTGCTTACAGCAGATAACTATCTGGACAGTCTACAACAGAGCCCTTTGGCTCAAAATGTGAGAGTGGAAGACGGTCTCGTGGCAGAGGCATTGAGCAATGAGGGGTTAAAAATTGCACTAAAATCATGGGCGGATCCCTTGTTTGATTGGACCTCCACTAAATATATCCTCATTCGAACCCCTTGGGATTATTTTGAACGCACGGACGAATTTTTACAATGGTTCAATGCCACTTCGAAAACAACGGTATTCATCAACAGTGCAGCACTGATTCGCTGGAATTTTGATAAGAACTACTTAAGGGGACTTGAACAAAAGGGAATCGCAATTCCTAAAACGTATTTTATTTCCAAAGGTTCTAAAATGACCTTAAAAAAGGCCTTGAACTTGGCAGAAGAAGCTTTTGAACGAACTTGCACTTCCTGGGTATTAAAACCGTGTATAGCGGCCGGTGCATTCCACACCTACAGGTTTACAAGCTCTGAAAGCGCTACTCTCGAGGAAAAATTTCAGCAGTTGATCATTGAGGGCGATTTTATGCTTCAGGAATTTCAGGAAAACATTTTGACCCAAGGCGAGATTTCCTTGGTCCTATTTGGAACAACCTTTTCCCACGCTATAGTCAAAAAGGCAAAGTCAGGAGATTTTAGGGTGCAGGATGATTATGGGGGCACTGTAGCCTTGCACGAGGCATCCCCAAAAGAAATTGATTTCGCCTTACGGGTTGTTGAGGCCTGCAATGAACTTCCAGTGTATGCTAGGGTAGACGTCTTGGAAGATAATAAAGGAAAGCTGGTCTTGGCAGAACTGGAAATCTTTGAACCTGAACTTTGGTTTCGATTCCAACCAGAATCCGCCCAAATGTTGGCCAAAGACATAAAAAATATATATTTCGCATGAAACGAATATTGAAAATTTTAGGTATTGGAATCGGCCTTGTTCTCCTTATCATTATTGCACTTCTATTGATTAACAATGAATCCTTGCCAGTGGGCAAGGAAGGTGCCGAAGCGGATGCCCTGGCACAAAAAATGCTTACCGCATTGAATTACGAAGCGTATCAAACCACTCGTTTCCTGGAATGGTCCTACCAAGGCGGGAAAAACCAGTATAAGTGGGATAAAGCCATGGGGGAATCTACCGTCAATTGGGAAGATTATAAAGTACTATTACATCTGTCAAACCCTGAAAGGAGTACTGTACTAAAAGGAGGCAAATTGTTAAATGGGGCGGAGAAAAATGAGGCTATTGAAAAAGCCAGCGCCTTTTTCAATAATGACTCTTTTTGGTTGGTGGCCCCTTACAAGGTATTCGACAAAGGGACCACGCGTAGTATCATAGAACTCAAAGATGGTAGCCAGGGACTTTTGGTGACCTATTTAAGTGGTGGCACCACGCCGGGAGATAGCTATCTATGGAAACTAAATCCTGATGGGTCTCCAAAAAGTTACCAAATGTGGGTCAAGATATTACCCATTGGTGGATTGGAAGCTTCTTGGGACGATTGGATGGTGGCTGAAAGTGGGGCTTTTCTTCCAAAAAGTCACAAGTTGGGTCCGATAGCACTCTCGATGGGAAATGTAAAAGGCTATAATGACTGAGCTATCCATTACATCCAAGAATCTTGATGGTGCGGAAATCTCTTGGTTCGCCCCATTATGCAATGGTGACTTTGAATATATGGGGCAGTTCGATGACCATCTAAAAAGTAATTGGCCCCATACTTCACAAATCGTAAAAACAGCCGATGAACTGGGGTATCGCAATGTACTTTGTCCCTCCTCCTATCAGGTAGGCCAAGATACTTTGAGTTTTGTTTCGGGGATGGCACCTTTAACACAAAACATCAATTTATTGGCTGCAGTGCGCTGTGGTGAAGTCCATCCACCTATGTTGGCACGGGCATTAGCAACTATTGACCATATGTTGAAGGGAAGGTTAACGGTAAATATCATCTCTTCCAACTTACCGGGCGAGGACTTGGATTCTGAAAGTCGGTACCAAAGATCGAGAGAGGTCATTCAACTACTAAAACAGGGGTGGACGCAGAAGGAAATTAATTTTAAGGGAGATTTTTATACCATTGAAGGACTCCAGACGGAGCCCATAAGGCCCTACCAGCAAAATGGGGGACCCCTACTCTATTTTGGTGGTTACTCACCACCTGGAGTGGCACTTTGCGCCGAACATTGTGATGTTTATCTCATGTGGCCGGAAACCGAAAAAAGGCTTCAGGAATCGATGAAAAATATGGTTGCAAAGGCTGCCGAAAATGGTCGGACCTTGGATTTTGGACTACGTATCCATATGATTGTTCGAGAAACAGAGGCCGAGGCCAGGGCACACGCCAAGAAAATCATGTCAAAGATTGATGTAGAAATGGGCAATGAAATTCGGGAACGCGCTTTAGATGCCAAATCATTAGGTGTAGCACGGCAGGCTGAAATGCGGAAACAATCTGATTTAGAGGGATTTGTGGAAGAAAATCTTTGGACAGGTATTGGTCGGGCTCGTTCAGGCTGTGGAGCGGCTTTAGTCGGAAATCCGGATCAGATTTATGAAAAGATTCAACGATATATGGACATGGGCATCCGTAGTTTTATTTTTTCCGGATATCCGCATTTGGAGGAATGTAGACACTTTGCAAAATATGTGCTGCCTAGATTGAAAACGGTCTCCTTACCCGATGTCTATGGTCGAAAGCCCAACAGCGAACCCTTAACGCCTTTAGGGGCTGGAAAACGAAGTTAAATGGATATTGCAATCGTTGCCCTTTACTTCGCTTTGGTCATGTTTGTTGCATTGCGTGGCAAGCAAGATAGCGATGCTACAATTGACGATTATTTTTTGGGGTCCCGAAGCCTAAAATGGTATTCTATAGCTTTCTCTACGATTGCGACCAATGTACATGGGTATCAGTTTTTAGGGATGATGGGGTCCGCCTATCTTTTTGGATTGGCACAGGCCAATTTTGAAATCAACGCTATTCAAGGGCTTTGGATGGCGGCCTTCATTTTTGTACCGCTCTACCTAAAAGACAGGGTAGTCACCATTTCGCAGTTCATAAAAAACAAATTGGGCAAAACGGTTTCCCTCACCTACTCAATTGCCAATATTATCATGTTTGCCTTTCTGGGTATTGGCATTGCCTTGATGTGGGGTGCCTATGTAGCGGAACTGGTGTTCCAAGAAGAATTGCTGTTCCTAAGTGAAAATCGATTGACCCGTTTGGTTGTTTTAATTGTTTTCCTGGGAGTTTTTTCTGCCGTCTACACCTATTTTGGAGGACTGGCTGCTGTGGTAAAAACGGATATTATCCAGTTTTTGATATTGACCATTGGAGGAATCATGATTTTGGTGGTTTCCATCGAGAAACTTGGTGGCTTTGGTGAATTATATGAAAAAACCCCAGAATTGATGCATTTACATTTACCAGCTGATCATCCACAACTCCCATGGATTGGCATGTTGGGCCTATTCTTTCTCAATATCAATTATTGGTGTGCCAATCAGGCCGTTATTCAGCGAAGCCTAGCAGCAAGAAGCCTTAAAGATGCCCAAACAGGATTGATGGTCGGAGGTATCATGAAATATCTAATGGCATTGATTGTCATTGTCCCTGGTATCGCCTTAGCTGGAATAATAGGACCTGAAGCATTGGCCGAAGAACCCGATCAGGCCTTTTCTTACATTGTGACCAACTTTTTGCCGGCTGGCCTTAGGGGCATCTTGCTCTGCGCAATTTTTGCCTCTTTGATGAGCACTATTGATTCCGTATTTAATTCGCTAGCTACTTTGTTTTCCATAGATATTTACAAGGGTATCTTAAACAAGGATGCTTCCGATCAAAAAGTGGTTGCCGTTGGTAGAAAAACAATTGTTGTTGGATTACTCACAGGAATTGTTACCGCCATTTTCTTGATTTCTTACAAAATATCAAACTCTGAATCTGCCTTTACCCATGCACTGAATGACCTTCGCTATGTTTTCAATATAGGGTTTGTCGTTATTATCTGTGTAGCTGCTTTACTTTTATTTCCCAACAGAAAATTGGCATTGCTTGGTTTTGTGGCCACCATACCCATTAACCTACTTTCAAGATGGTTTTACCCAGACTTGAATTATTTAACTCGCGCACTTATTATCATAGTATTGGGTATTCTAATCGTAGCCATTCCAACCGTGTATAAAAATGGCCCAAAACCATGGCGGGAATTCATTCGGTTTGGGAACCGTAAAGTCCAATGGTTTGGTCTTGGATTGTTGCTGTCTTTAGTGGCCTGCCATTTTATTTTTCATTGAGTTAAAATAATTTGGCCTAGGAACAAAACCCATCTTGACCAGCACTATCGTTTGTACATTTTCACCCCTGGCGAAACTTCGTCCAGTTCATGATCTACAACCACAAAGTAAGCGCTATCGGTAACGGCTAGTCCAGCTCCTTCAACCATACCTTCAAGTCCATATATCTCTGTTATGATCCCAGTGGAATAATCAACACTTAATATAGCCGAGTGATATTCCGTTAAGACGTACAAGGTATTTTTATGAAAGTCCAAACCAGCGATAATGTATTCAGATATGGACCTTCCATCTTTGACCTCTCCTTTTAAGGCTATTTCAGATACGTAGTTGCCCTGTTGATCAATTATGGTAATTTTGTCATTGTTTCCTAAGTAAATATCCCCCGTTTCTGGATGAATTGCCAAAGCTTCCGCAGAGTAATTCACGTCTGTCCTCTCTCGAGGAGTTATAGAACCTGTTCTTTTCCAAACACCTGATTGCTCTTCCCATAATTCGATTTTTCCGAGGTCTCCCCCGATGTATGCCTTATTTTCATAAAAATCAATTGATTCCACACTTCCTTGCCTAAAGAGCAATGGTTTGTTGGAAATAGTAGCGGAAGAGTTGATCTCCTTAAATTCATTGGTAAGTTCCATGATTTCAGCTTGATCTGTGACCACAAGAAACGTTTTTTTATCCTCGTTAAAATCAACTCCAGAAGGCTGTTTTAAGGTTGAGGGTAAATCAAAGATTTGGCCTATAGGTTTCATCTCGTCTATAGCAGTTGGGTAGTTATGAGATTCATAAACCTTATACTCTTTTTCTGGAAACAGAATCTCTCCATAGGTGTGAACGCCCAAGGGACTGAAAAGCAAAAAACAAGACAATATCAAAATAATAAGTATTGAACCTCCTAAGAAAAATGTCTTCTTTGTAGTCATTGGTAAACTTTTTGATGGTAAAATCACTTCTTTAAACCCATTTTCAAAAAACTATTTCCCTAAACCAACAAAATGTTTCATGCCTTAAATGGTTTAATTCTTGAAAGCTCCAGGGATTGAACAGTCCAAAAAAAAGCAGAAATAGCAAAGTGCACAAAAAATAAGGGAGTGAAGAAGTGCAGTATGCGCTTTCTGGACGTTTTTTCTAAAACCGCTCCTTTTTAAATTTTCCGGGAGTTACTCCTTTAATTTTTTTAAATGTGGAATTAAAGGATGATTTGGAGCTAAATCCCACATCTGTCGCTATGCCAAATAATGAATAATGCCTATACTTTTCGACATCAAGACATCTTAAAATTCTTCAACACGATGTTCGTTAAGATAATCTTGAAACCGCATCCCGATATGGACATTCAACACTTCTGAAAGCTCTTGCCTGGAAATTCCCAAATAAACAGCGAGCTCGTTGGCGCTGAGCTTTTGGTTTTTAAAGAGCTTCTCTTCGGTCATTAGCCGTTTGAGTTCTATTTTTATTGATTCTATTTTGGACGAGGCAAGTTTGGACCATCTATATTTTTTGTCCGCATTGGATAAAAAATCACGAGGAGCGGTAATTAATTTGAAGGTGACAAAGTAAAAAAAGAAGAATTGCAAGAAGAAAAATGCCATAACTATCCAAAACAAAAATAGACCCATGAAGACGTGAAAACACAATCGTGACTTGATCTAACGCAAAAATGACGGTAAAGGGAAAAATAAAAAGCAACAGCCAGTTTTCTTTTTGATGTTTGAAAATATCATAGATGCTGTAGCATAACAGGCCAAGAAAAGAACATTCAACAAGTGTATTGGCCGATGCTAACATCATGTTTCCTTGAAAATTATCTAATGTTGAAATGATTTCAAGGGTCACGTATAGCAGATATGGAAGGGAAAAGAGAACATCGAGATTGCGAAAGGTTTTTCGGCCGGAGTTAATATAGCGAACCAGGAGAAATAAAAAAGTGATCATTAAGGGCTCATGGAAGAAAAACCATCTAGTATTTGACTGAATTAAATTGTAATCATCATCTCCTAAAGAGAATAGGACAACAGAAAGAATTGATCCAATGAAAAGCCAGTACACCGGTGTATGTTGTTCATGTTTTTTCTTAAATAAGACGTATCCCAGAAACAGTCCCTGCAGGATGGCGATTATTTGAATTACGGTTAGCAAAACCTATTTTGTTGGTCATCCATTTTCCTTAATTTACCATGAAATAATAGGTTTACAATTCCGTCAATCCAAACTCTGATAGGATAATCTCCCAGTTTTGTGTTTCCACAATTTCCAATATTCTTTGGGATATGGCCTGTTCCAGTTGCACTGCATCCTTTTTGATGCCGAAGGCATAAAACTGAACATCAAACTTTAAGGGCAGGACTTCCAATTTTTTGAATTCCTCGCTTTTTTTTATTCGATATTGTAAAATGGGTTCGTCATAGATAAAGGCATCCAATTTACGGGCTTTTAAAGACTTCAACCCTGAGATTACCCCTTCAAATTCCATAACATCCTTAAAAAAGTGGATTTTGAGGAATTCCCTGGCCTCGGAACTTTTTACCGTTCCTACCTTTCGTTCCTTAAAGGCACTAAAACTGTCACTGTTATTGGCCAATTGATTGACCGTAAGGCTAGAAGCAATACTCGCTGTCAACCCCGACACAAAAAGTAAACCACTGAGCATAAGTCCCAATGCAGCAATTTTACCTCCCCGGGTCTTAGGGGATTTATCTCCGTAACCCACTGTGGTCAAGGTCACCGCGGACCACCAAAGACCGTCCCAAATACCTTTGTGGTTCTTGCGAAATTCTGGGTTTCCCTTGCGTTCAAAAAACCAGGTAAGCATGCCAAAAAACATCAAAATGATGAAAAGCAATAAAAATCCCCGTAAAAAGTTCAACCTAAAAAAAGAGGTTACAAACTCCTTTACCTTCTGAAAAGAAGATTTTTGTGCTACCGCAATCGTTGAGTGCGAAGCAAAAAAAGAATGCGTAAATTCCATTTCCTTACTCCTATGCCCGGTAATGGTCAATGGATTTATGGACACATCCACTTTTCCCAACCTGAGTGCATCCAACATTTCGGAAAAACTCATTTCTTTTAGTTCATACCGTAGTTCTAAGTCTTCAGCTACCTGTTTCCACAACCAAACATTGATACCTTCTAAAAGACCATCCTCCTGAATAATAAAGGGGGGCGCTGGGGAGTAGGCCACCACTAAGGTGTCTGTGGGCATTTGTGCACTCAATAACTGAACTCCCAACAAAAAAAGTACTAATGGTCTCATGCGGTTGGTTCTGGAATCCTAAATATACGGTAATCCCAAAAGTTTCAAACAAATACAATGATTATGACCAATGTCATACTGCTTTCGTATCCTTCAAAATATCTTAGCACTAATCGTATACTATTTCTAGCTTCATTTCTATTTGACCCAATGTCTTATTCATATTTCTTTTTTCGAAAAAATGTAAAGTAGGAGTACTTCGAGCATCGATATTGATAATGGAAATCGGTTCTGAAACTTTATGCTTTATATGATTTAATAAACTGGTTCCGATGAGTCTATTTCTAAATTCGTTCCTCACCGCCATTTGTAGTATACGATTGTTCTTACTATTGAGGATACAATATCCAAGGATATAGTTGTCTTTGAAGGCCAGAAAGTTTCGTACCGAATCTCCCATTTTCAAAATGGTTTCCCTTGAATTTTGCCAGGTAGGTTGTAACTCGCCAAGTTTCTGAAGACTATCAAAACTTATTTCGTGTATTTCTTTGATTGTTATGCCTTCATTGATTTTGGGTATATGGGGCTCCCCTTTATAACAGCTTAAGGGTCTAATTTCCTTAAATCCAATTTTTTTATAGGAGATAATGGCCGGCGTATTGGTCGAAATAACCTCTAGAAAAACAGTTTTGAATCCCTCTCTTTTTAGAATGGGCCTTATAAATTGATACATTCTTTGTGTGAGTCTTTCCCCTCTTTCCTTTGGAATGACCCCTGTGCCTGCGTTGTAGGCCACTGGAACACCCTTAATCTTTCGATTACCATGTAGCACAAACCCGACAAGTTTGTTTTCTTTGAATGCCCCGACAGAAATTGACGTATCTACGCTTTCCGAATATAATTTAAATTCCAATTGTTCCAGATCCAGTTGAAGTGGGACCGAATAATCCGAAAAGGCGGTGTTAAAACTGTTTAAAATTTCCTCGTTTCCAGTTTGGGAAAGGTTTCGTATTTCAATCTGCTCCATTTAAAGTATCCTAAGACGTAAACATGTGCATTGAGTAATACAATCTTTTTTTGGTAGGGACCATCTAGAGAAGTTCAACACTAATTCCTCAATTGTTTTTTTAATTCCTCCATGGATTCTTGAAGCTGCTTAAGCAACCCATGGTTGCCAGTTGGATTTAAATCAAAAGTCAGTTTACTGCTTACCTCCCAGATTTCCTGAATCTGAAAGGGTTTAATATCATAGGGCGGGTAATTTTCATTGGTAGAAACCAAGGTAATATTATTGGAATTGGGGCGTTTTTCAATTTTTTTGACCATGACCGAATCCTGAAGCACCACCACATACATCCTATTGGCGCTCACATGATCAATATGTTCAATAGCACGCGCCATCACCCAATCCCCAGGGTATAAATTGGGCAGCATACTATCCCCTTCCACTTGAAAACCGCGATAGGTAGCATTTCTAAATTCAGGAATGGGTAAATCAAAGGCAGGCAATTGTTCATACCAGCCCGTGTCTTGAATATTTTGTGGATAGCCCGCAGCAGCCTTGGCATTGACCAAAACCATATTTTCCTTGTCTTGGCTGTCCACCGTAACTACTTTGGGGATAACACTGGTCTTTGCCGTATCCAAATGTTTGGCATCACTTGCACCGAATAACCAAAGCGGGTTGATTTTAAACTGACGTAGCAGCTCAGAAACCACTTTTCCTGACAGTTTGGTCTTTCCACGCTCAATATCCGCAGTGGTATTGGAAACCCCCAAGAGCTTGGCAAATTCAGTCTGGGTATGACCCAAATCCCTTCGTACCTCAGAAAATCGTTTAAGCGTCAATTCATTTTCCATACCCAAATATATGTAATTTGGAATATTTCCAAAAAATAATTGGAATATTTCCATCTCAAAAAATGTAAATTTGAGAAGCATTCATCCTTCAAAAACATGAAAAAAACTCTCTTACGCTGTGGTTTGGCCGTATTCGTGATTATTTTGACCAGTTGCAACCAAGAAACTACACTTCAGTTCAATTTTCTTGCCGAAACATCCGAAAAATATACACTTTATGCAATAACGGAAAATGTCTTTCAAGAATATACAGCTCAGGATTCCGCACATCAGATACAAATTGAAAAAGGGACTATATTCACGATTACCAATAACTCAGAAGACCATTATGTTTATGTCCTCCCTGGTGACGAAATAGTTATTGATACCCTAAATAAAAAACCTTTGATTTTAGGTGCTTCAGGAAAGGTTTCTCCGGAAAACGAATTTTTAAATTCCTATATAAAGACTTTTAAGAAATTAA
>JBCBZA010000264.1:0-2921 GCA_039815575.1 Bacteroidota bacterium
AAGAAGGCGACCGTGATGATGACGAACAGCGTCGGGATCGCACCCAGAAGCCGGAAGATCGCGTAGCGGAACATTGGGCGGCGCCGTAATTGGGGATAAGGGGTGGGCAACTGGGTGCAAAACTTAATTTTAACGTACTTCCCCTTATAGGCAGGTGGCGGATTTTTTTCTATAATTGGAAGCATGATGTCATTCAGCTCTCGTGTTTTCACCTTTTTACTTCGGTTTTTATACACCGCAACCGCCGTTTCTATGGCCTTAAAAATCCGTTGTTTGTTCAAGACGGATATGAAAATAACGGGTACATCATCAAAAGGTTCACAAGCTTCTTTAATTTTTTTGGTGTATTCCTTGACCGAATTGGTTTCCTTTTCCACCAAATCCCATTTATTCACCAGTACAACTACCCCTTTGTTGTTGCGTTCCGCCAACCAAAAAATATTCTGCACCTGGCCATCAAATCCCCTTGTGGCATCCAACATCAAGATACAGACATCACAATATTCAATGGAGCGCACCGAGCGCATAACCGAGTAAAACTCCAAATCTTCCTTGACTTTTGCCTTTCTTCGAATGCCTGCGGTATCCACTAAATTGAATTCAAAGCCAAAACGGTTATACCTGGTATCAATACTGTCCCGGGTGGTTCCAGCGATGTCTGTAACGATGTAACGATCCTCACCAATCAATGCATTGATAAAAGAGGACTTCCCAGCGTTCGGGCGGCCTACAACGGCAAATCGAGGAAGCTCTGATGCGGCCTCCACTGTATCAGGAAGTACTTCCACCAAAGCATCCAATAACTCCCCTGTACCACTACCATTAATACTCGATATGGTAAAGTATTCCCCAAGTCCCAAAGCATAAAATTCTACGGCATCTGAAGCCCTCTGGGCATTATCTACTTTATTTACGGCCAAAAAGGTGGGTTTGTCAACCCGTCGCAACAAATTGGCCACATCTTCATCCATACCCGTTACTCCAGATGCCACGTCAACCATAAAAATAATGGCATCGGCTTCATCTATGGCCAGTTCAACCTGTTTGTCAATTTCTTGTTCAAAAACATCTTCACTGCCCACAACATAACCTCCAGTATCAATGACCGAAAACTCTTTACCGTTCCAATCGCTTTTGCCATAATGCCGATCACGGGTAACTCCACTCACCGCATCTACAATCGCTTCGCGCTTTTGAATTAAGCGGTTAAAAAAAGTGGACTTTCCCACGTTGGGTCTTCCAACAATGGCAACAATACCTCCCATGGCTATGAATTTTCGGCAAAAGTAATGTTATTTATAAAGAAAATTGGATACCTTTTCTATTCCTAACCGTACATTGATGAGCGATTTGGTCAACGAAATAGTGCTCAGGCCACGGTTCGATATTCGCTTGTTTACCGACCCTGAGACCCTAAAAGAAGGTTTTGATGTAGAAGCCAAATCCCCTTTTTTGTTAAAACGAATTGATGAGCATATCTATATCCGTTTCAGAAAAAAACACACCAATTTTTGGACCCCTCAATTGCATTTGGAAGTTAGCTCATTCAGTCCTGGGAAAAGTACCATTCATGGGGTATTTGGACCCAATCCGGCTTTATGGACGTTTTTCATGTTCGCTCACTTTGGGGTAGCCACCCTTTTTATTATCCTCGGAATTTTTGCCTACTCCAAGTATTCCTTGGGACATGAGGTGACCTCTTGGGCGGTTGGCATGGGGCTTTTGGTAGTGATTTGGTTGGCGCTCTACGCCCTGGGCAGATGGGGAAAGGAAAAAGGCAAACCGCAAATGCAACAATTACGGCGCTACGCAGATGAACTCTTCATCAACATACAAAAGAAGTATGGCACAGATACTTCTTAAAATGGCAGGTTGGGCTCAACTATTGTATCCAAAACGTTTCAATTGATGGGCATTGGATCGCCAATTCTTATTCACTTTAACGTACAACTCAATATGTACTTGTTTGCCAAAGAATTTTTCCAACTCTTTTCTGGCCTCCACCCCAACTTTTTTTAAGGCAGTGCCCTTATGACCAATTATAATTCCTTTTTGTGAGTCGCGTTCGACCATAATAACCGAGCGGATTCTGATAATTTTTTCGTCTTCCAAAAATTCCTCGGTTGTAACTTCTACAGCATATGGAATCTCCTTTTTGTAATTCAACAGAATTTTCTCGCGAACGGCCTCATTCACAAAAAACCGTTCTGGCTTGTCCGTAAACTGATCTTTGGGAAAATAAGCGGGCCCTTCTGGGAGCAGCTCCAAAATTCGAAGGAACACTTCTTCAACATTGAAATTTTCAAGTGCCGATATGGGATGAATTTCGGCATTGGGAAGTAGTTCTTGCCAATGCCCTACCTGCTCTTCTAAAATGGACTGTTCAGAGGTATCAATTTTGTTCAACAATAGCAAAACAGGAATGGTACTGTTCTGGATTTTCTTAAAAAAACCTTCATCTTTTAGGCCTTTTTCACCCACTTCCACCATATAAAGCAAAATGTCCGCATCTTCAAGGGCAAGCTTAACAAAATCCATCATTGAACTTTGAAGTTCATAGGCAGGTTTGATAATACCTGGAGTATCGGAAAAGACCACTTGAAAATCATCGCCGTTGACAATGCCAAAGATGCGATGCCGTGTTGTTTGGGCCTTTGACGTAATAATGGAGAGCTTTTCACCCACAAAAGCATTCATCAAGGTAGATTTACCCACATTGGGATTCCCAATGATATTTACAAATCCTGATTTATGCGATTTTTTCATCCTTGCAAAGCTACAAACAAAAAAGGGCCGGTCAGACCGGCCCCTTTGGAAATGGCCATTAAAGTTCCCCCGAAGTAATGGCGTTCCATACCTATATAGTAAGAAATTAGAAATGTCATCAAAAAAAATAGTGATGACATTTCTTAAATACATCG
>JBCBZA010000193.1:0-6500 GCA_039815575.1 Bacteroidota bacterium
CTAGGTTATAGGATGGTAGCCTCATATTCTTGGGTTGAAGCAATTTACATGACCATAATTACCGTTACTACGGTGGGTTTTTCCGAAGTGAGACCGCTAGATCAAAATGCACAAATTTTTACTATTTTTCTCATTGTAAGCAGTGTTTTTATTTTCGGGTTTGCTATCTCCGTGGTGTCAGAATATATTTTGAGCAGAAATTCGTTGCAACTTTTAAAAAAGAAAAAAGTGAAAAATATTATAAGTAACCTCAAAGATCATGTTGTGGTTTGCGGTTATGGTAGAAATGGTCAGCAAGCCGCCCATAGACTTAAAACCTATAAAAAGCCTTTTGTGGTTATTGAGCGCAATAAGGAAATTATAGAAGCCTATGAGGATGAGGTGCTGTTCGTGGAAGGGGATGTCAATGAAGATGAGGTATTACTTTCGGCAGGCATTAAGCGGGCACAGTACTTTGTAACCGCCCTACCGGATGATGCCTTGAACCTTTTTGTTGTATTATCCGCTAGACAGTTGAACAAAGATCTTTTTATCATAAGTAGGGCCTCACAGGCCACGTCTATAAAGAAGTTGGAGTTTGCGGGCGCCAATAAAGTAATCATGCCGGATAAGATTGGAGGGGACCATATGGCCTCCTTAGTAGTGATGCCAGATTTGATAACATTTATGGACCAATTGTCCATTGAGGGCGAAAGCACAACCAATTTGGAAGAAGTGGAAATCTCTGATTTTATGAAGGAGGCTGAAGGCCGATCTATAAAGGATTTGAACCTACGAAAAAAAACGGGCTGTACCATTATAGGTTATATTAAACCGGATGGGGAATATATCATTAATCCAGAACCTGATTTGGAGTTGCAATCCAAGGGAAAAGTAATAGTTCTAGGAAGGCCGGAACAAATTCAGAGATTGAACCAAATGTTTCACATCGATCAGCTAAAAACCGACGAAATTTGATTGGGTTGTATTTTTTTAGGATATTGTCAGCCTAACGTCTGACTAACAAAAACAAAGCAACCAATATGAAAAATAGACTTTTCACCCTACTTTCCCTATTCATACCTATATTTTCAATCGCTCAGGAAACAGCTGAGGTTGGTTTGGATAAGAAAATTGATCAGGCATTCAAGCCGGTTTCCGATTTTTTCAATGCGGTTATCTTTTTTGAAATTATGGGAACGCCTTTTGTATTGATACTGTTGGTGGGTAGCGCCCTGTTTTTTACACTGTATTTTGGTTTTCCAAACATCCGTCATTTCTGGACGGCCATCAATGTGGTACGCGGAAAATATGATGAATTGGAATCTCCGGAAGGGCATGGTGTTGAAAAATCAAATGTAAATGTCGTAGATGGCGATTTGCCTGATACGATTAGGGATGAAAGTCAAGAAGGTGAAGTGAGCCACTTTCAGGCATTGGCTACTGCAGTTTCGGGTACCGTGGGGAATGGAAATATTGCCGGGGTAGCTTTGGCCATAGCACTCGGAGGACCTGGTGCAACATTCTGGATGATCATATGCGGACTTTTGGGGATGTCAACAAAGTTTGTAGAATGTACCCTAGGGGTGCAGTATAGGGATGTGGACAGCGAAGGTACCGTCTATGGCGGACCAATGTACTATATCAGTAAGGGCCTTAAGGAAAAGGGGTTTAAAACCTTGGGAAAAATTGCTGCTGTATTGTTCGCTGTTTTTTGTATTGGAGGATCTTTTGGAGGGGGAAATGCTGCGCAGTCCAACCAAGCGACCATTGTTGTTAAAGAACTATTTGGATGGGAGAGTGCAATGGCCGGCACCATAATAGGATTGGTACTTGCCGTTTTAGTGGCCATAATTATCATAGGAGGTATTAAAAGAATTGCTTCTGTAACCGAAAAGGTGGTCCCATTTATGGCCGTTATGTATGTTATATGCTGTCTGTATATCATATTAAGCAACTTTTCCCTAATCGATGATGCCATAGGCCTGATTGTAAAGGAAGCCTTTAATCCGACGGCTATGGGAGTTGGAGGTGTCATAGGCGTACTTCTGGTCGGATTTAGAAGAGCGGCATTTTCCAACGAAGCTGGTGCGGGTTCCGCATCCATCGCGCACTCAGCGGTAAAAACAAAATATTCCGCTTCTGAAGGCTTGGTAGCACTATTGGAACCGTTTATTGATACCGTGGTCATATGTACAATGACCGCCTTGGTGATTGTAATTTTCAATTTTGGAGGATTCTTTGATTATGGAGGGGATGGCAGTGGAGTTGTATTAATAGATGGTTTGCCCTATGAGGGCGCAGGTATTACCTCAAAGGCATTTGGGGAGTACATTCCTTTCTCTAACATATTCTTGACCATTGCAGTTGTACTTTTCGCCGTTTCTACCATGATTTCATGGTCCTACTACGGTTTGCAGTCCTGGAAATATTTATTTGGAAGGGGCAAGAAAACAGACTTGACCTATAAACTGTTGTTCTGTGTTTTTGTAATTATTGGAGCAGCTGCCAGTATGGATTCCATCTGGGCCTTTTCAGATGCCATGATTTTTGCCATGGTATTTCCCAATATGGTTGGGCTATACTTTTTGTTCCCAATTGTCAAAAAACAACTTAATCGGTATATGGAGGCCATTAGGGCCAACAAATAGGATAGTTGTAAATACTATATGAGGTCCCACTTTAATTTTAATAAACAACAAAGAAGTGGGATTTTCTTCTTGTTGGTATTGATAATTATCCTTCAATTAGGATATTTTGGGCTTAACAATTATCCTGTTCACCGAAACACTGGTTTATTTGAACCGGACATGGAAAACCAAGTGAAGTTTGATAGCTTGGTTATAGTGTCAAAGAACCCTGAAAACATCATCCAAAGGCCATTCAATCCAAACTTCATATCTGATTATAAAGGCTACACCCTGGGAATAGCACCTTCGGAAATTGACAGACTATATCAATTTCGGGCCCAAGGTAAATTCGTAAATTCTGCAGAAGAATTTCAAAAGGTGACTGAAGTATCCGATTCTTTGCTTACTATGATTTCCCCCTTTTTTAGGTTCCCAGATTGGGCGAAAGAAACAAGTAAATCAACGAGAACGGCTCCGCAAGGGCGATCAATTAAAAAAATAAGGGATTTGAATTTGGCCTCTATTCATGATTTGAAGAAAATACAAGGTATTGGGGAAAAATTATCGGTCAGAATTATAAAATTTAGGGATAGGTTAGGTGGTTTTTTGGTCAATGAGCAGCTTTATGATGTCTATGGATTGAAACCGGAGGTAGTGCAAAGTGCCTTACAACAGTTTCAAGTGCTTAACCCGCCTCAAGTCAAAAAAGTAAATATAAATACGGCGAGTGTAGAAGAGATAGCCACTTTGGTCTATCTGCGATACCAAGTAGCAGAAAATATCGTTATTTATAGAGAGAAAAATGGGGCGTTTGCATCACTAAATGATTTGTTTAACGTTTCTGGCTTTCCAATAAACAAAATTGACAGAATAGGATTATATTTGTCATATTAAACAACAGGGGTATGAATGGTATGTACTTCACGGAAGAACACCAATTATTTAGGGAAAGTTTAAGGGATTTTTTGCAGAAAGAAGTCGTTCCCCATCTTGGTAGGTGGGAAGAAACTGGAACCATTGAACGATTCATCTGGAAGAAATTTGGAGATATGGGTTACTTCGGTTTAGCCACTTCCGAAGCGTATGAGGGTTTGGGGTTAGATTTATTTTATACGGTCATCTTATTGGAAGAACTTCAAAAAATAAATTCTGGAGGTTTTGCCGCTGCCATTTGGGCCCATGCCTATTTGGCAATGACCCACTTGAACAAGAATGCCAATGATGAACAGAAAAGGAAATATCTGACACCCAGCGTTCAAGGAAACAAAATAGGATGCCTTGGAGTGACCGAACCTTTTGGGGGAAGTGATGTTGCGGGAATGCGCACTACTGCCGTAAGAAAAGGGGACAATTACATCATTAATGGGTCAAAAACATTTATCACCAATGGTGTTTATGGTGATTATGTCGTTTTAGCGGCTAAAACGGACCCATCCCAAGGGAATAAGGGAATAAGCATGTTTATTGTAGACCTTAAAAGTGAGGGGGTAACGGCGAATAAGCTGAACAAATTGGGATGGCGTGCCTCGGATACCGCAGAACTTGCCTTTGATAATGTCATCGTTCCAGCTAAAAATTTAATGGGAGAGGAAGGTACAGGCTTTGGATTTATTATGGAGGCCTTTGCCTTGGAACGCTTGGTAATGGGCATCAACGCCCATGCTAGGGCAGAGTATGCCTTGGACTATGCTTTACAATACATGTCGGAACGGGAGACGTTTGGAAAATCAATTAACCAATATCAGGCACTGCGTCATAGGCTGGTTGATTTGTATTCAGAAATGGAAGTATGCAAGCAATACAATTATTTGGTTGCCCTACAAATGGAAAAAGGGGCCTACGTAGTGAAAGAAGCCACTATATCAAAGCTTAAGTCCACCAAGATGGCAGATGAGGTCATCTACCACTGTCTCCAGTTTCTAGGCGGGTATGGGTATATAGAAGATTACCCCATGGCAAGAATGCTACGGGATAGTCGACTTGGGCCCATTGGTGGTGGGACCTCGGAAATTCTACGTGAAATCCTTGCGAAAATTGTGATTGATAAAAAAGAATACCGACCAGCTTCGGAAAAGGTCAAGACCAAACAAGAAATTTATAAATAATATTTAGGGTTTGGAATACATTTGTATATTTGCAGCCCGATTTGTCGGAATAAAACTAAAAGAAAGGAGGTTGTAGCCAATGTTAATAATACCAGTAAAAGAAGGAGAAAATATAGATAGGGCACTAAAGCGTTTTAAGCGCAAGTTTGATAAAACAGGTAAGATGCGCCAGCTAAGGTCTAGGCAACAATATACGAAGCCTTCCGTTAGAAGAAGGGCAGAGATTCAAAAAGCCCAATATATACAAGGTTTACGCGATAAAGAAGAGCTTTAACCTTTACGATACAGCAAATAAAAACAGAAAGCCCACTTGATAGTGGGCTTTCTGTTTTAAATAGGTTTAGTACCTTTAGGATATGGCCCTTGAAGCTTTTACATCCTATCTTGAATTGGAAAAAAATTACTCGCATCACACGGTCAATGCCTATTCCAAAGATATTGGTGACTTCAAGGACTATTGTTTGGATCTCCATCAACTTGAAGAAATACAAAATATAGATTATCCCCTAATACGCAATTGGATTGTTCTTTTAGTGGATCAAGGCGTTTCCAATCGTTCCATTAACAGGAAACTATCTTCATTGAAGTCGTACTATAAGTTCTTAGTGAAAATAGGTGATATTCAACATAATCCTTTGGCCAAGCATAAAGCACTAAAAACCGAGAAGAAAATTCAAGTACCATTTTCAGAGCAGGAAATGACGCAGGTATTAAATGCGATCGAGTACAACTTGGATTTTGTTGGGTTAAGGGATAAATTGATTATTGAACTTTTATATACCACTGGAATCCGAAGGGCCGAGCTTGTCAATCTTAAGATGAATGATATTAACTTTTCTGGAAATACGATAAAGGTATTGGGCAAGCGCAATAAGGAACGGATACTTCCTATTATTCCCAACCTTATGTCCACACTAGGTTCCTATCTAAACGAAAGAAAGTCGATTTCCGTTGTGGTGGATGCCAATTACCTTTTATTGACAATTACGGGTCACAAAATATACGAAACCCTTGTTTACAGGGTTATAAATAAGTACCTTAGTATGGTTTCGCCCAAGGTAAAAAAAAGTCCACATATGCTTCGGCATACCTTTGCGACGCACTTATTAAACCACGGGGCGGATTTGAATGCTGTAAAAGAATTGTTGGGTCATTCCAGTTTGGCATCCACACAGGTATATACACATAGTAGTATTGCCAAATTGAAGGAAGTTCACGCAACAACCCATCCAAGAAACAAAGAGTAGACCGCTTCTTTGTATTGTTTAACCTCCCACCTATGGTGGAACCTAAAGAGAGAAATTTTATGAAGGTTAATGCACAATCTGTAAATTTTGTGGCCGACGGAAAATTAATTGATTTCATTCAAGTAAGAATGGACAAATTGGAACTTTTTTATGATAAAGTCATAAGTTCGGATGTTTACCTCAAAGTAGAAAATACAAGATCCAAAGAAAATAAGATTGTAGAAATAAAAGTGAAGGTTCCCAGAAACCAATTTATTGTAAAAAAACAGTGTAAAACTTTTGAGGAAGCCATTGATAATGCATGTAGTTCTTTAGAGCGTCAACTGGTGAAAACAAAAGAGAAGACAAGGGCGCACGCCTAATTAAAAATTTTTTTCAGTTTGTTTTGAACAAACGAAAAAAACGCTACATTTGCAGTCCGTTAGAAATAGCGGGCTTTTTTTGTGTTTTATTGAACCGAAAAAGCCGATATAGCTCAGCTGGCTAGAGCAGCTGATTTGTAATCAGCAGGTCGTGGGTTCGAGTCCCTCTATCGGCTC
>JBCBZA010000007.1:0-43662 GCA_039815575.1 Bacteroidota bacterium
AAGATTTTATAGTAAAAAAAATATCATGTGTGGAATTGTATGTGCGTTTGATTTAAAAGAACCTTCAGATAAGTTACGACCCCAACTTTTGGAAATGTCGAAGAAGGTGCGACACCGCGGACCTGATTGGAGCGGTATCTATGCCAATGAAAATGCGGTCCTGGCTCACGAGCGTTTGGCAATCGTAGACCCTGCCTCTGGCAAACAACCATTGTTCAGTACGGACGGGAAACTGGTATTGGCAGCCAACGGCGAAATTTATAACCATCGCGAATTGCGCGGACAGTTTGAGAACAGCTATACCTTTCAAACCCAATCGGACTGTGAAGTCATTTTAGCACTATATCAAGAGAAAGGGGTGGACTTTGTGGATGAGATGAATGGTATTTTTGGTTTTGCGATTTACGACGTGGAAAAAGATGAATACTTTATTGCCCGGGATCATATGGGCATTATTCCCCTTTACATTGGATGGGATAAAAATGGCACCTTCTATGTGGCTTCCGAACTAAAGGCGTTGGAAGGTACTTGTTCAAAAATTGAATTGTTCCCACCCGGGCATTATATGCATAGTTCAACGGGCGAGTTTGTACGTTGGTACCAAAGGGATTGGATGGACTATGACCAGGTAAAGGAAAATGAGACACGTATCGAGGCCCTTCATGATGCACTTTCTGCGGCAGTGAAAAGACAGTTAATGTCTGATGTGCCTTATGGAGTGCTCCTTTCAGGAGGCTTGGATAGTTCCGTGACTTCGGCTATCGCTAAAAAGTATTCCCAAATGCGCATAGAATCTGGTGATACGAAAGAAGCCTGGTGGCCTCAGTTGCATTCCTTCTCCGTAGGACTGGAAGGCTCCCCAGATTTAGCAGCTGCCCAAAAAGTGGCGGACCATATAGGCACCATCCATCATGAAATTAAGTTTACCATACAAGAAGGTTTGGATGCCATTAGGGATGTTATCTATAATTTGGAGACTTATGATATTACTACTATTAGGGCCAGTACTCCGATGTACCTTATGGCTCGGGTCATAAAATCCATGGGGATTAAAATGGTGCTTTCCGGTGAAGGTGCTGATGAGCTCTTTGGGGGCTACCTCTATTTCCATAAGGCACCCAGTCCAAAAGATTTTCATGAGGAAACGGTGCGCAAATTGGATAAACTACATATGTACGACTGCCTTAGAGCCAATAAATCCTTGGCAGCATGGGGTATTGAAGGCCGTGTTCCATTTTTGGATAAAGAATTTATGGATGTTGCCATGCGTATCAACCCAAAGGATAAAATGATCACTAAAGATCGAATGGAAAAATGGGCGGTTCGTAAAGCTTTTGAGTCCTATTTGCCCGAAAGCGTGGCCTGGCGACAAAAAGAACAATTTTCAGATGGGGTAGGATATAGTTGGATAGATACCTTAAAGGCATTGGTGGAAGAGGAGATTACTGATGAGCAAATGAAGAATGCCCATTTTAAATTCCCCATACAGACCCCTACCACAAAAGAGGAATATTATTATCGTTCCATTTTTGAAGGACACTTCCCTTCTAATGCGGCGGCTCTAAGCGTTCCACAAGAACCTTCGGTGGCTTGTAGTACCAAAATTGCATTGGAGTGGGATGAGGCTTTTAAAAACATGAACGATCCTTCTGGTCGAGCGGTAGCTCAGGTCCATGAAGATGCTTATGTGAAATAGTTTTCATTTTGTGAAGCATTTTTGCTTTGTGAATTTAGTCAGGAAGAAGCACCAATTTTGGTGCTTCTTTTTTTATTTAAAAGATGCCGTTTTCACCTCGCTAAAGCAGCGATACTTTTCCACAGGACTTTGTTGATAACTCTAAAGCCCCAATATTACCTTAGACCCTAATTTCATTGGGTATTTCGTATATTTGTAGGATTTGATTTTTAGATAAAAGAACCGATAAATAGTTATGAGCGAAGAAGTAAAATCTCCCCAATATTCGGCCGATAGTATTCAGGCTTTGGAGGGTATGGAACACGTGCGCATGCGCCCTTCCATGTACATTGGGGATGTGGGTACCCGGGGACTTCACCATTTGGTCTATGAAGTAGTGGATAATTCCATTGATGAGGCCATGGGAGGACACTGTGATACCATTAGTGTAACCATCAATGAAGACAATTCCATTACAGTACAGGACAACGGTCGTGGGATACCGGTGGGCTTGCATAAAAAAGAAGGGGTATCGGCCCTTGAGGTCGTTATGACCAAGATTGGAGCTGGAGGTAAGTTTGACAAGGATTCCTATAAAGTTTCTGGAGGTCTCCATGGTGTTGGGGTGTCTTGCGTCAATGCACTGTCGGAACAATTGAAGGCTACCGTACATCGTGAAGGCAAGATTTGGGAGCAAGAATATGAAAGGGGTAAAACCATGTATCCTGTAAAAAGTGTAGGTACCAGTGATATAACTGGTACTATCGTAACTTTTCATCCGGATAAGACCATATTTACCCAAACCACGGAATACAGTTATGATACCTTGGCCAACCGTATGCGGGAACTGGCCTACTTGAACAAAGGGGTAACGATAAGTCTTACCGATAGGCGAAATAAAGATGAGAAAGGGGAATTCATTGCCGAAACTTTCTTCTCTGAAGAGGGGCTTAAGGAGTTCATTAAGTTTTTGGACGCGACTAGGGAGCCATTGATTCACAACGTAATCTCCATGGAGGGGGAAAAGAACGGGACTCCTGTTGAGGTGGCTATGATATACAACAATGGTTTCTCTGAAAACCTTCACAGTTATGTCAACAACATCAATACCCATGAAGGAGGAACCCATCTTTCCGGTTTTAGAAGGGGATTGACCAGCACCTTAAAAAAGTATGCGGATAACTCTGGCCTTCTCGATAAGTTGAAGTTCGAAATCTCAGGGGATGATTTCCGTGAAGGACTAACGGCCATAGTTTCCGTAAAAGTAGCTGAGCCCCAATTTGAAGGGCAGACCAAAACGAAACTAGGGAACCGAGAAGTGACCAGTGCGGTTAGTCAGGCCGTTTCTGAAATGTTGACGAATTACTTGGAGGAACATCCAGATGATGCCAAGCAGATAGTAGAAAAAGTAAAGTTGGCCGCTCAGGCCAGACATGCTGCAGCCAAAGCCCGTGAGATGGTACAGCGCAAAAACCCAATGGGTGGTGGCGGATTGCCGGGTAAACTTTCGGATTGCGCCGATCAAGATCCAGAAAATTGCGAATTGTTCCTTGTTGAGGGAGATTCTGCAGGCGGAACCGCTAAAATGGGAAGGGATAGGGCCTTCCAAGCGATTCTCCCGCTTCGGGGTAAAATTTTGAATGTAGAGAAGGCGATGCAGCACAAAGTGTTTGAGAATGAAGAAATCAAAAATATTTACACGGCATTAGGAGTGACCATTGGAACAGAAGAGGACAGTAAGGCCTTAAACCTCGAAAAGCTGCGGTACCATAAGGTAGTAATCATGTGCGATGCCGATGTCGATGGTAGTCATATCGAAACGTTGATTTTGACTTTCTTTTTCCGTTACATGCGCGAATTGATCGAAGGTGGTCATGTTTATATTGCAACTCCACCCCTGTACTTGGTAAAAAAGGGAAGCAAAAAACGCTATGCTTGGAATGATGCGGAACGCGACGAAATTGTGGAATCCATGAAAGGAGGAGCAGGTATTCAACGGTATAAGGGTCTTGGGGAAATGAATGCTGAGCAGCTTTGGGATACGACCATGAATCCAAACAATAGGACCCTAAGACAGGTAACCATTGAAAATGCAACAGAATCCGATCGTATTTTCTCTATGCTTATGGGAGATGAAGTTCCGCCAAGACGGGAATTTATTGAAAAGAATGCGGTTTACGCCAACATTGATGTGTAGTTTATAAACGATAACCTAGAGTTCACAACAAAAACCCTGACGATATGGTCAGGGTTTTTTAGTTTCGTACAAATAAATTCCTACAAAATGAAGAAAATATTCTTGTTGATAGCATTGTGCACATTTTCTTTCGGAAAGGCACAGGATTTAAACGATCTTTTTATCTCTGGATTGGAGGACGCCGAGCGTTTTGCAAATGCATACTTGGCACCGGTTCAGGAAGCAGGTATTTATAGTATTTCCAATGGGTGGTATAACACCGCGGATGCCAAGCCCTTGGGAGGGTTCGAAATATCCATTATTGGAAATATTACAGGGTTCAGAAATAAAAATGATAAGAAATCATTTTTGCTGGATCCCAACGATTATGAAAATCTGAACTTTGTCGATAATCCGGGACAGGCAAGACAAGTGTCCACGGCCTTAGGTGATATTGAAGGCGTTGTGGTCTTTGTAGAGGAAAGCGGTGTTGTAGAAACCTTTGAATTGCCTTCGGGCTTGGAGGCAGAGGACTTTAATTTTATACCTTCCGGTTACATACAGGCCAGTGTTGGATTAATAAAAGGATTAGAGGTCAAAGCCCGTTTTTTACCTAAAATAAATTTTGATGATGATGCCGAGATAGGTTTGTTTGGTGCTGGAATCCAATACGAGTTCACTAAGTTGTTACCTGCTGACAAATTACTACCAGTTGCCATTTCTGCGGTAATTGGCTATACCAATCTCAATGGGGAATATGATTTTACCGAATCTTCGGACGTTCAAGGGGAAAATCAGAGTATTGATGCGTCAATCAACACATGGAATTTTAGCGCTGTGGTTTCCACTCGTAAGATACCTGTAATTAATTTTTATGGAGGTCTTGGCTACATAACTGGAAAATCGGATATTGATTTAAATGGAACCTATGTCGTCACTACCGGACCCTTTCAAGAAACATTTACAAATCCTTTTTCCGTCTCCGAGGATGCAAGTGGCGTTGTTGCTAGTTTGGGCACAAAAATCAAGCTTGGATTTTTTAGGTTGAATGCCGAATACAACATTTCAGAGTTTAGCACCTTTACCGCAGGAATGAGCTTTGGATTCCGTTAAACACAACTAACTATAACCAATCAAAAAAGTCCCGACCTAAAGTCGGGACTTTTTATTTTCATATAGCAGTCAGAGGCTTATTTTCGTGTGGCGAAAACATCACCATTTTCTAATTCAAGCAATTCATTTTTTAAGGAGACTTGTACTTGTGGGATATCCTCCCCAGAATAAGAAATGGTATATACATCATCAACCACTTCCCATCTAAAATCGGTGTAGAAAACAACTTCGTTATCTGAATAGCGGTGATATCTACCTAAAAAAACATCATTAAAAATCCATTCTTCGCTTATGGGAATGGCGGTGTTTTTAGACGCGTCTCCATCCAGGAGTTCTGCCTTTACCCAAATGCCCAAAACGGGATCGTTATTTTCGGGTATGCGGCTACAATTGCTCACTGCAATGAAGCCAGCAATGGCAAGCATTGAAAAGAACCTTTTCATAAGTAGGTATTCGTTAAGTTTGGGATATTTAGAACGGTATCCCTAAAGGTGGTATTGCAAAATTTCGATGTATGGCATGCTAAAGACGTTATCTTCGATAAAATCCCTCTTTCTTTAACATTTCTGTGCGAATAACCCTATAATCCAATTTTGATTTGGAAGATGAAATTGCAAAAACTATGACATATTTCATAAAATAATGGTCTTGAAAATCCGTATTTTTGGGCGATTTGAAACGAAAAACCATCGGAAATATGAAGCCAAAATAATCGGGGGAATTCATAACCATTTTACAAATAATTTCCCGGATTGTGAGAGGTTGCACATGACCGATAAAACAAAAATAAGAACACATGAAAGTTACAGTTGTAGGGGCAGGTGCCGTAGGGGCCAGTTGCGCCGAGTACATTGCGATTAAAGATTTTGCATCGGAGGTGGTATTGTTGGATATTAAGGAAGGGTACGCCGAGGGTAAGGCCATGGATTTGATGCAAACAGCATCCTTAAACGGTTTTGATACCAAGATTACGGGAAGCACCAATGACTACTCCAAAACCGCCAATAGTGACGTTGCCGTAATTACTTCTGGGATTCCCAGAAAACCTGGGATGACTCGTGAAGAATTGATAGGAATTAACGCAGGTATTGTAAAAACGGTATCCAAAAGCCTTCTGGAGCACTCACCAAATGCTATTATTATCGTAGTAAGTAATCCAATGGATACCATGACCTATCTCGTACACAAGACCACCGACTTACCAAAAAATAGAATCATTGGTATGGGCGGTGCTTTGGACAGTGCTCGATTTAAATATCGATTGGCAGAGGCTTTAGGCGCTCCAATTTCAGATATTGATGGGATGGTTATTGGTGGTCATAGTGACAAAGGAATGGTGCCATTGATAGGGCATGCCACACGTAATAGTGTTAAGGTATCCGAATTTATTGACGAAGGGAAAATGGACTGGGTCGTTCAAGAGACTAAAGTAGGAGGGGCCACCTTGACCAAATTATTGGGCACCAGTGCCTGGTATGCTCCCGGAGCTGCCGTCTCTGGTCTGGTGCAGGCTATTGCATGTGATCAAAAGAAAATGTTCCCATGTTCCACCTATCTTGAAGGGGAATATGGTTTAGAGGACATCTGTATCGGTGTACCTGTTATTTTGGGTAAAAACGGTATCGAGGAAGTCGTTGAAATAAAGTTATCAGATGCTGAAATGGCTAAAATGACCGAAAGTGCAGAAGGGGTAAGCAAAACCAACGGGCTTTTGGAATTATAAGACGCTAACAGCTTCCCAGTAATAATGTCATTTCGAGCGGAGCGGGAAATCTGAATTTCTAAGTCAGAAGCTCTTTCGAAATGACATTTTTTTATTTCTTCCCAAATCACAATTGCCTCGTTTCTATTGGCTAATCCTATTTGAAATGATATATTTGCACGCTGTTTACAAAAAATTCAAAATCAATGCAAAATAAGGGATTAGTAAGGCTTTTTGCACTTCTTTTCGGTTTGGTAAGCATCTATCAACTTTCCTATACCTTCATTACCGGTAAGGTTGAAAATGATGCGGAAACATTTGCCGTCAACGGGATTTCAGAAGCGGAAGAGGATTATGTGGCAAAGCGAGAGGCCTTGGAAGCATCATACTTGGATTCCATTGGTGGAAATCCAATTTTGGGATATACCAATTACGATGATGCCAAAACCAAAGAATTGAATAAAGGTTTGGACCTAAAAGGAGGAATCAATGTGACGCTCCAAATTTCCGTAAATGATATTTTAAAGGGACTGGCCAACAATACCAAAAATCCTGTTTTTAATAGAGCACTAGCGGACGCTGATGAAGCTTCCAAAAGTAGTGATGATACGTATTTGGAACTCTTTTTTGATGCTTTTGATGCTATTAAAGGAGACACTAAGTTGGCATCTCCAGATATTTTTGCGAATAAGGCCTTAAGCGATGAAATCAACTTTCAAATGACTGATGATGAGGTAAAACCTATTATTAGAAGAAAGATTGATGAGTCGGTCATTTCGGCATTTGAAGTGTTGCGTAAACGTATTGATGGTTTTGGGGTAACCCAACCCAACATCCAAAGGGAAGGAAATTCAGGTCGTATTTTGGTGGAATTACCGGGAGCCAGGGATGTACAACGCGCGCAAGAACTGTTGTCCAGTACGGCGCAATTGGAATTTTGGGAAACCTACCAACAAAGCAACCAAAATCTCGGACAGTTTTTTGTCAACGCTAATGAGAAACTTCGTGAAATTCTGGAGCCTGTTGAGGAAGAAACTATAGCGGAGGCTACCCCTGAGTCCGAAATAGATTCCTTGCTTTCCGATGTGGCAGAAGATACCTTGGATTTGTCTACTCAGGCCAATCCATTGATCAGTAAGTTATTGCCTTCTGCACCGGGAAGTCATGCCATTGCAAGACTGGCCGTCTCTGATACCGCCGAAGTAGGAGCTTATCTTAGGATGCCCGAAATTTTACGATTGTTACCTGCAGAGGTACAGTTTACCCGTTTTGTCTTTGAAAAACCTCCGAAGGATTCTGAAATTGCGGAATTGTATGCCTTAAAATCGAATAGGGACCGTACTCCCCGAATCAGTGGAGACGTGATTACTGACGCTCAAGATACGTTTGATCAGTTCAATAAGCCCGCGGTGACCATGAGTATGAATACACGCGGGGCAAGGGAATGGGAAAAGTTGACTGGTGATGCCTTCAACAACCAAACGGGAATTGCCATTGTTTTGGATAACAAAGTATACACAGCCCCGGGGGTTTCTTCGGGACCTATTTCTGGTGGACGTTCGGAAATTACGGGAACCTTCACGGTAAATGAAACCAAGGATATTGCCAATGTATTGCGTGCTGGTAAGTTACCCGCATCTGCTGAAATTATTCAATCAGAAGTAGTGGGGCCTTCCTTGGGGCAAGAAGCCATTGATAGTGGATTTATGTCCTTTTTAATTGCAATGGCCTTCGTACTGGTTTGGATGATTTTCTACTACGGAAAGGCAGGGATTTTTGCCGATATCGCTTTAATATTCAATATCCTATTGATTTTTGGGGTATTGACAAGCCTTGGAGCGGTATTGACACTGCCTGGTATTGCCGGTATTGTCCTTACCATAGGTATGTCTGTAGACGCCAACGTACTGATTTTTGAGCGCATCAAGGAAGAGTTGGCCAGGGGAAAAGGAAAGGCCCAAGCGGTTGCCGATGGATTTAACAATGCCCTTTCGTCTATTTTGGATGCCAATATCACAACGGGACTCACGGCCATTATTCTCTTTGTATTTGGTTCTGGTCCCATAAAAGGATTTGCTACTACCTTACTTATAGGTATCGTAACGTCCTTATTTACGGCAATTTTTGTTACGAGGTTGATGGTGGACTGGTATATCGCCAAGCGTGGTAGGGAGTTGGCCTTCTCAACATCCATGACCAAGAAATTGTTTACCAACCTGAGCATTAATTTCCTCTCTAAAAGGAAAGTTGCGTATGCCATTTCTTTTGTCCTGGTTGGGGTAAGTGTGGTTTCTTTGTTTTTTGTAAACGGGCTACAACAGGGTGTTGATTTTATTGGAGGACGTTCCTATCAAATCCGCTTTGAAAATGCGGTCAACCAATCAGAAATTCAGTCTGGCTTAAATGATGTCTTTGGCAGTGGTACCCAGGTAAAAACTTTTGGGGAAGCCAATCAGATTAAAGTCACTACTCCTTATAAAGTAGATGTGGAAGGTATTGAAGTAGACAATGAAATTCAAACCAAACTCTACACGGCACTGCAGCAATACTTACCAGATGGTACTTCATTTGAAGACTTTACGGTAGGTGCCTCCGAAAAATCCATTGGTATTTTACAATCGACCAAGGTAGGACCCACAATCGCGGATGATATCAAACAGAATGCATACTATGCGATTCTAGGGTCTTTGGCAGTAGTGTTTTTGTATATTTTATTACGATTTAAAAAGTGGCAATTCTCTTTGGGTGCCGTTATTGCCGTATTCCATGATGTCATGGTCGTATTGGGTATTTTCTCCCTTACAAGTAACATCATGCCTTTTAATATGGAAATTGACCAAGCCTTTATAGCAGCGATTTTGACGGTTATCGGGTACTCCCTAAATGATACCGTAGTGGTGTTTGACCGTATACGGGAGGTCGTAGGCCTTAAGGGCTGGAAAGGTGGAGAACATATCAATCAGGCATTGAACAGTACGTTAAGTCGTACCCTGAATACTTCGTTGACCACTTTGATTGTACTTTTGGCCATTTTTGTATTTGGAGGCGAAAGTCTACGTGGATTTATGTTTGCCATGATTGTTGGTGTTTTGGTGGGTACGTACTCCTCCGTATTTATAGCCACTCCAATCATGTTTGATTCTTTGAAAAAGAAAATTGCTGACGGCAAAGTTGCAGTTGCGTAATTAGCCCGTCATAAGAATAGCAACCGCTTTTCCAAAATTTTGGAGAAGCGGTTTTTTTATACAATCAATCTAGGGATTTTATGAATGCATCCAGGGGGCTAGTTCTTCCAATACTATCTTCCTATTATCGGATATAATGACGTTCAATAAAGTCAGTTGCTTCTTTTAACGACAGCGCTGCAAAACTCTTGTATCGGTGATGAACATCTACAATTTCATCCAAAGCTTTTTTGACCAGGATGGGATTATCCCAAGAAATTAAGTCTTCTATAACGATTTTTAAACATCCCTTTTTGTACGATATTTGACCGATTACATGAATTAGCGTTTTTTGGACCCTTGCCGTATTGTCATGTTGTAAGGATCTTAATAGGGGAAGAATATCTTGAGGATATTTGCGTCCACGAAGTTCTATCCCATGACAGATTTCCCTTCTAACCTCTTTATTAGGATGGTGTAAGTATTTCTTGGCCCAAGTAAGTACAGGTTTTGGATTTCGCTCCCCCATTTTTTTTATGGAACCAATAACGGCGTTTCGTACGGAATGATGGTCATCAAACAAAGCCATATCGAAGAAATGGGCTACTTCCTCAAAATTAGTTTTACCAAGCTCTCCAGCTGCGTTAACTGTAGTTTGTCTAATTTTTTCATCTTTTGATTCTAGGAGATGATTTAACAAACCTATAATCTTATGAAAGGCAATATGGTTTCCTTTGTTAAGTTTTCCCACAGCGAGGTACCCTGCTTTTCGGATATACGTATCCCTATCAGAAAAATAAGGAATGATGTATTGGATGTCTCCGGATGTGAACCCCATGAAGATCTCTGAATCAATCTTGCGGACCAATGTTTTACGCTCCTCTTTGGATAAACTATAGAAGCCCATCAAGAAATGTTATTTACCTGGTTTTGAATTGACAAATTCGAATCCTTTTTTCAAGTAATTACTTAATTCCTCTTTTTGAAGCAGCAATTCCTTGGGAATTAGAACATACTCCCGCATGGTAGCACCATAGGAAAGAAAGGGTTGCGCACCATATTTGGAATCGAATTCGGTAGTATCCTTCTTCGAGAGTCGAATACCTAATTCATTGGCTTTGTTGATTAGTGAAAACATATGCCCATTGGACGAGGTATAGGGCATGGTTTTTCCTTTGCGCTCGAGTCCCGCTAAGGTTATGGCTTCTTGGTAGATCTTTTCGAGTTCTTTCCTGGTCATAGTACACTTATTGGTTTGGACGCCATTTTACGGGCCACTTCCCGAATGACCTCTAATAAATGGGCCGTGGTAGCTTTGGTTTTTCTATGGTTGATAAAACAGGCTCGGATGGCATAGTCGCCCTTTAGGGTGGTCCCCATGATAAATACGCGCCCGTCTTTTTCCAATTCGGGCATGAGTCTTCGATTGAACTCAACAATTTCTTGTTTTGAGGTCATTTTTCCCACATATCGAAAACAGGATACGGCCAGCTTGGAAGCCGCTATCAATTCAAAATCCTCAGCATCCCTGACCAAATCGTTTAAATAATAGGTCAAATCAATATCCTTTTGGATCATGGTCTTAATATACTCCATGCCATATGCCTTGATGGTCATCCAAACTTTAAAGGCCTTGGCGTTCCGAGACAGCTGAAAATAATGTTCGTTATACTCCAATCGATTGCCATCATTGGCCAGTTCGGTATCCAAATAGGCGGCCTTTTTAAAATACGTGCGCTTGAGCTTGTCCCAGCTTCGTACCAAGGTGCAGCCCGCTTCAAAAGGTACGTAAAGCCATTTATGGAAATCCAAAGCAATGGAATCAGCGCGGTCCATACCTTGGTATTCATGCCCAAGACTATCTAAAATTCCGGCTAGGGCACCATAGGCACCATCAACATGGTACCACAATTGGTACTGCTCTGCTAAATCCGCTAGGGCATCCAAATCATCAATAGCACCTGTATTTACGGTACCTGCATTCCCAACAAGGCAAAAGGGCTGTAACCCGTTTTTTATATCCTCTTGAATTCGTTGTTCGAGCATGTCCAAGCGGATTCTGTAATGGGCATCCGTTGCTATTTTTCGAAGGTGGTTGGTGCCTATTCCTAAAAGCTCCACACTTTTGTCCACACAACTATGTACTTCTTCCGAAGCATAGACCACAAAGGGTTTTTGTCCAAAAAGACCTTTCTTTCGAATTCCTTCTTTTTCAAAGAAAATGTTTCTGGCTACGGTTAGGCCCGTAAGGTTGGCAGCAGAGCCACCGCTGACCAAAACGCCGCCTGAATCTATCGGAAAATCCAGTAGCTCAGCGGTCCATCTGATGACCCTTTTTTCAACCTCGTTGAGGGCCGGGGCCAAGTGCCATTTGGTCTGGTTTTGGTTAATAGTGGCAGCCAATTTTTCCGCGACAATGGCCATTTGATTGCCACCAGACATCACATAGGCATACATATGTGGACCAAGGTTCCCCGTGGCTGTTTGCAATACCTTCCGCTTTACTTCGTCCAAGAGCTCAGATGCATCCATTCCCGTTTTCGGGAGGGGCTCATCAAACCATTTTTCCACTTCTTTCTGGGGAAAATCGTGGTAGCCTCTAAGCTGGTCAATCTTTTCAAATTGTTGCAATACCAATTCTGTACTTCGGTCCAGTAAATCTTTATAATCTTCTTGGGAAAAATCAAGTGTTTCATTCATTGATCTCAAATATTAGTTGAAACGATGCACCGTTAGTGCACTATTTTCAGTTTCTCCAAATTTTAAATTGCTGTCATTCCACACTTTATGTGGAGTCCATTGCGCTTTTTAGATTCCTGCCTTCGCAGGAATGACAACGATTTCATTGTTGTTAAAAAGCCTATGGACTTTCAGTTCATAGTGGATTAGTTCAATAGCACATTTACCGCACTAAAAATAAGGGAATTTAGGAAGCTATAGTTCCTTGTACATCGCTTGAAATTCAAAAGTCTCCTTTCCTATGCGAAAGGTATGATTCCCAAGGGAAACAAAACCATGTTTCTGGTAGAACCCTATTGCCCTCTCATTACTTTTTAAAACGGAAAGCCATATTTTTTCCATCCCTGAATCCTTGGCGTAGTTGAGTAGTTCATCCTGAAGGGCCCTTCCAATTTTTTGCGCTAAGAAATCCTTTAAAACATAGATTTTTTGCAATTGACCAATGCCGTTCCCATCCAAAAACGGTGAGGGTGCGTTCTTTTTGAGTTTAGCATAGCCCACCGGAAGTCCGTCCACATAGGCTAGCCAAAATACATTGTTTTCTTTTTTAAGTCCGGTTCTTATTTTTTGAACTCCAAAGGTGTGCGCTAGGTAATTGGCCAGGTCTTGCTTATCACGAAATAAATGACCAAAAGTTTCGGTAAAAGTTATTCTAGCCAACAAGGCAATAAATGCGGCGTCCCTTGAATCAGCCTTTCGGATTTGCATGGGCCAAGTTTTCTGGAATTTGTCGATGATGATGTTGAACGTGGTATATGGTAAAATAGAGCATTTCACGTAACGTGAGCTTTCCCATTAGCGGATGGGGCAAAATATACGTATCAAGTTCCCCTTCCGAAAATTTTGCCAATCGATTGCGGAGTTTATGGATAAGTTCATCCATTTTCCCCAACACTTTTTCCCTTTTTTTCAGGGGAATCTTAGAAGGGGCAAATTCACTGGGAATTTCGAAACCTGCTTTGTCCTCTAAGGCTTTTTGGTATTTTGAAACCAAGGCTTCATAGGTTTTGCTTGGGCGGTTGGATAGACCAAATTTCATTTTCAAAACAAACATGGGCAGACCAAAGGCCATATCAATGGGTTTAACCGACTTTACTATATGGTCCAATTGCTGACCGGCCGTCCACTTTACTCCTGGTTTTTTTTGGAAATCCTCATCAGAAAGCGAACGTAGCATGGCTATAAAGTTCTGATGATGAACAACAAGTTCTTGACCTATTTGTGCTTTATCCATAGCTAAATGTAGTGGATTTTTAGACGACCTCCTTTTAAAACCTCAATTCAATTGTTGTTTTTCAAAGCGGTTCAACAGCTGCGGAATTGTCTTTTAGCATTTCCCTTTTTGATGTTCTATCTGGAATCTGAAACCCGGAGCTGAAAGGACCAATTTGGATTTTCCATTCCGCACCCAATTCGTAGTAATCTATTTAAAAACTCCCCGAGGGGGGTTCGATTACCTTTATCTTTTGGAAGGTTTTAATTCAGGGGTTTAGGAGAATTTCAGGAAGGATTTGGAAAACCTTTGGAGCCTTCCGCGCTAGGGACCAGCTCAAAAATGGCATTTGGCTGTAAACCTTTTTCCTTTCTATGGGATACAAAGACAACGGCCGAGGTACTCTCTTTTGCATAGGTATTGATAAGTTTTACAAAAAAAGCCGCGGAACGATCATCCAAACCTACGGTAGGTTCGTCCAAAATAAGTAAGGGGGGATGCTTTATCATGGCCCTCGCTGTCATCACCAGCCTTTTGGCCCCAACGCCCAATTGGTGAAAGTAGTGTTTTTTCCTATGTTCTAAGCCTAGTAGTTCCAACCACTCTGCTGCTTTTTGTTTTTCAGATTCCGAGGGTATGACGTAAAGCCCAACGGAATCGTGCAGTCCAGAAATAAGCATATGCTCCAGGGTATGATACCCTCTAAATCGATCGACCATTGCAGGAGAAAAATAACCAATCATTTCCTTTAGATCCCAAACACTTTCACCACTGCCTTTTTTACGACCAAACAAAGTCAAATCCTGACCATATCCCTTATGGCTATCCCCAGTAATTAAACTCAGAAGGGTACTTTTTCCGCTACCATTAGGTCCCTCAAGTTGCCAGAACTCCCCTTTTTTAATTATCCAGTTGATTTTTGACAAAACCGGCCTGTCATTGAAACTGACTGATACATCCTTGAATCCTACCAAGTTTTCAAGCGCAAGGGAACAGGGTTTTAAGGCCCTTGGAACTTTTTGGATAATACCTCCACTATCTATTTGGGAGTCAACTTCAAGTCCTTGCCAACTTTTGAGGGGTTCAAGAAGAAGATCTTTGAATTGATAGAACCGTTCTGCGAAAGCGAAGGCATCCGAAATTCGATGTATTATTTGGATAATTGTGGCATATTCCTCAAGTTCTTCGAAATGTTTTTTCAATAAGTCTTGGGTTTTGATATCCAAACTATCATAAGGGTTTATGACAATCAAAACCTCTGAATTCTGATGTTGTAAAAAATAAAGTAGCGCTTTTTTTCGTTCACCGCTGCTCATGGATTTTAAAGATTGCCCAGTTGTTACGGCCAGTATTTTTTGGTGGTGCCGTTCTTCTTCTTCTATGAATTGTTCAATGCGTTCTTGCGAAAATTCCTCAACCTTTTTTTGGATCAACCAGGTAAAATCAGGATGTTTTCCAGCGACCAGATCAGCCACCAATTTTTTGGTATCTGCTTGATTATCCACTAAAATTACGGTGTGGTCTCCGGTCATACGTTTTCTATTGGATATGAAAATATACGGATTACAGTAGTACTCTAAAAATATGGACCGGATTGTCCTTATAGCTCGTTGTCTTGTCCAAAAACATACCGTTTTTTAACGCAACTTTTTGTGATGGAGCATTGTCTATATGAATGATGGAGATGAGACTTTTTGCTAAATTATGTTCTATCGCATGGGATTTACAGGTATGCGCGGCCTCAAAAGCATACCCCTGTCGCCAATGCGCAGGTAGCACGGAGTAGCCAATTTCCAGTTCGGGCCGTGCGTCCACTTCTTGAACCAATAGCCCGCATAAACCAATTAATTCATGGGTTTCCTTGAGGATAAGGGCATTCATCCCCCCGAGGCGCTGTTCATAGCGTTCAAAGATACGGTCAAACTGCTGTTGACAGGCTTCCATTGGATTTCCAGGGAGTCCGTCCCAAAATTGGGTACTTAGGGGGTTATGATAAAATGGAAGCCAATCTTCAAAATCCGATGCTTCTACATTTCTGAAGAAAAGTCTTTCGGATTCCCTTCCATACAATAAAAGATGGTTGTCAAATTTCATGTGGTTAACCAATCTAAAGTAGATTTCCATAGCGCTTCTTCAAATTCTTCTTTGAAGAATCCGAAATGGCCGGGCCTTTTGTTATTGGAACCCCTATCAAAATGGATTCTTTCGACCTTGGCATTTTTATATTGTTTTCCTAACCAATCAACCCCTTTTTTTGAGGCAAATTGATCATTTGTAAAGCTATACATACGCATGGGCACCCTTAACTGCTCAAAATAATATTCCGTTTCATTATAAAAATGCATGAAATACTCTTTTTTGAGACCCCATTTCCTCCATTCAGTGACTACACTGCTTGGCAGGTTATCCACTATGCCGATTGATTTCCCGGGATAGTACCCAAAAAAAGGGGTGAAAACTGGAATAAAAAAATGCCAAAACAACCATAATCTCAATCGGTCCTGTCCACTGTAAATCTTCCAGTAACCGCTTTGTGAAGCTACCATGAGTACTTTTTCGAATAGCCCATTTAATGGATTAAAGCCCATGATTTGTCCTCCTATACTATGCGTGACCAGTACTAACTTTAGTTTGGGATGATTTTTATGTATCAATTCTACCATGGCCTTTTGGTCAATGGCCCCCCAACTTATCATACCGCCCCTATGTGTTTTTAAATGATCAATGGTATTGCCCGAAGCCCCAAAACCACTATAATCAAAGGTGTAGGTAACCAAGCCCTGCTGAGCAAAATACTGGGCAAACTTCTTATAATAATCCTGATAAACTGCTGTGGCAGATGATATGAGCATGGCCTTAACCGGCTTAACCTCGGGAAGATATTGCGTGTACCCAAGCGGATATGCTCTACCAACTTCCAATTCCAATCGCGAAATGGATAGGGACATCAATGCACTCTGTTAAAAGCAATACTATCCCCTTCGGCTAGGTTCCATTGATTGGAAAGTCCGGCATTGATTTCCAACACGTATTTGACAGGAACTTTTGAAGACAGACTGGATTCATTCAGGGGCTGGGCGTTTTTTTGAAAACTGGCTACTTTTTGATCTTCCGTAATAAACAAGATATCCAAAGGGAATTCAGTGTTCTTCATATAAAAAGAGTGCATGGCCACATCGGGAAAAATAAAAAGCATACTCTGATTATCCTGCATTGAATTTCGGTACATCAATCCGGTCTGCACCTCGTAATCCGTTTCTGCAAATTCTACATTCAATGTTTGTAAGAGGGAGTCTTTTTTAAAGATCTGCAATTCCCCTTCTTTGGTGAAGGCTATGGATTCTGTCTTGATGGATTCCGTACTGGATTTTTCTTTGCATCCTAAAATGGACAGAATTGAACTAAACGCATATAGAAAAAGAACTTTTTTCATTGGGCTACCGTTTGCTACTATTGGGTCTGAACATGAGGTACAACCCTAGCAATGCCAACGGAATGCTTAACCATTGACCCGTAGTAAACGTTCCCCAAGCTTCTTCGAAACCACCTTGGCTCTTTTTGAAAAATTCAAAACAAAATCGAACGATTCCCCACACGGTTATCAGCCAAAACCCAAAAAGAAAGCCTTCTTTTTTCCTTAGGTCGGTTCTCCAATACATTCCAAAAAACATAATTAGAAAGACAACGATATAACCGAAGGCCTCGTATAATTGTACGGGGTGGCGGTAAGGTATTGCATCTAAAATTGACGAAAATTCCGGATTGTTTTCTATGGCCTTATAGGCCGCTGAAGCCGTTTTTTCTTTGGTTAATTGCAAGGCTTTATACGCCGGCATATCATCAGAGTCCCTAATGAACTTAGTAGCCAATGCAAAAGACTTATCTACGATTTTGCCATTGATTTCCGAGTTGAAAAAATTTCCAACGCGAACACTGGCCATCCCCAGTCCAGCTGCTATTGCCACGCGATCTAGTAACCAAAAGAGACTCATATCCTTATGCTTCCTCGAGAACAACCAAAGGGCTAAAATAGCTCCGAAGGTGGCGCCATGGGAAGCCAGACCTGCGAAGCCCGTAAATTTGAATTCGGGAGTGGTCTGAATAGGTAGCAAAATGGATAATGGGTCTTCTGTAAACAGCTCTGATTGATAAAATAATACATGCCCCAAACGCGCGCCCAGCATAATGGAAACCACACTATAGATAAAAAGTGAATCCAATCTCTGCAAGGGTATACCCTCATTTTTAAAGATACGCTTCATAACATACCAGCCCAAAACAAAGGCTACTATCCAAAGCATGTTGTAATATTTTATTTGAAGGACCCCTATCTGAAAAATGGTCTCGTCTGGATTCCAAATAAATCCCAAAAAGTGCATGTGGCTAAAGGTTTTAACGAAGATAGTAGTTTTGAATGGTTGGATTATTGGAATGTCGCAATTTTACCTAAGGTACGGGATCATAACCCTTCCCTCCCCATGGATGGCAGCTGGAAATTCGTTTTATGGCCAACCAACCCCCTTTGAAAAGACCATGTTTTTTTAAAGCTTCAAGGGTATATTGGGAACAGGTGGGAGAGTACCTACAAGTAGCCGGAGTATAGGGCGAAATTAGAAGTTGATAGGCCCTAACTAGAAAAATAAATGGAGCGATGAGTACCTTTTTTAAGGTCATTTCCTTGGAATTAATAGCAAATTAATAAAAAAGTATAATCAATTTAGACTATACGTAGTTCCTTCCTTGCCATCTTTGAGTTGGATACCTAGACCTATTAGCTCATCTCGAATTTTATCAGAGGTATCAAAATCTTTATTGTCGCGTGCTTCGTTGCGTAAATCAATAAGCAAATTTAATACTCCATCCAGATCTTTTGAGTCGTCTTTGGACTGGGAAGCATGCGTTATTCCCAGGACGTCATGAACAAAAGCTCCTATGGAATTTGAAAGCAACGCCAAATCAGAAGAGGTTATCAACTCATTACCTTCCTTGATTTGATTGATGTGTTTGACTGCATCGAAAAGATGCGCAATGAGAATGGGTGTATTAAAATCATCACTCATGGCATCATAACACTTTTGCCTCCATGCCTCCACATCAAAATCTGATTTGGAACTAGTTTCCAGCTTTTTTAAAGCAGTCATAGCGTCCATTAATCTAAAGTACCCCTTTTCTGAGGCTTGTAGGGCATCATCGCTGAGGTCCAAGATACTTGAATAATGCGCTTGCATCATAAAGAAACGAACTACTGCGGGTGCATATGCTTTGCTCAAAAGTTCGTTTTCACCACTAAATATTTCATGGGGAAAAACATTGTTTCCAATGGATTTAGACATTTTCTTTCCATTCAATGTAAGCATATTGGTATGAACCCAATAGTTTACCGGAGCTTTTCCATAGCTCGCTTCGGCCTGGGCAATTTCACATTCGTGGTGGGGAAATTTAAGGTCCATTCCACCACCATGGATGTCAAACGTTTTTCCTAGATACTTTGTACTCATGACGGTACATTCTATATGCCATCCTGGAAAACCATCACCCCAGGGGGAAGGCCAACGCATAATGTGTTGATCACCTGCCTTTTTCCAAAGAGCGAAGTCATAAGGATTTCTTTTATCACTTTGGGAGGTAAGCTCGCGGGTATTGGCCATCATGTCCTCCAACTTTCTTCCGCTTAACTTACCATATTCATATTTTTCATTAAACTTCTGCACATCAAAATAGACGGAACCGTTGATTACGTAGGCAAAGCCCTTTTCAATGATCTGTTTAATGATTTCAATCTGTTCAACAATATGCCCAGTAGCTGTAGGCTCTATACTTGGAGGAAGTATATTAAATTTTTTAATGATATTATGAAAATCTACGGTGTAGCGCTGAACCACCTCCATAGGTTCTATCTGTTCTAACTTGGCCTTTTTGGCTATCTTGTCCTCACCGTCATCTGAATCATTTTCCAAGTGCCCTACATCCGTTATGTTACGGACGTATCTTACTTTATATCCCAAATGCTTAAAATATCGGAACATCATATCAAAGGACATAAAAGTGCGGCAATTGCCTAAATGCACATTACTGTATACTGTAGGGCCACATACATACATACCCACGTAACCCTCTTTAATAGGTTTAAACTTTTCCTTTTTTCCGCCAAGGGAATTGTGAATTTTGAGTGGATATTTTGCGTAAAGTTGCATAGGTGAAGTGAAAGTTAAAACTCAGTATCTAGGTTGATGTATTCCAAAAACTCCTTTTTGACGGATTCATTTTTGAATTTCCCTCCATATTCGGCTGTCACCGTGCTACTTTCAATGTCACGAATACCCCTTGAGTTGACGCATAAGTGCTTCGCATCAATCACACAGGCAACATCCTCTGTACCTAACACTTTTTGAAGCTCCCTGACGATTTGAATATTCAGCCGTTCCTGTACCTGGGGGCGTTTGGCGTAATAATCCACAATGCGGTTCATTTTGGAAAGGCCTACTACCGTTCCATTGGAGATATAAGCCACGTGGGCTTTTCCAATAATAGGAAGCAAATGATGCTCACAGGTAGAATAGAGGACAATGTTCTTTTCGACCAACATCTCACCGTACTTGTACTTATTATCAAAAGTGGACGACTTTGGCTTTCTATCGGGATGTAATCCTCCAAAAACCTCTTTAACGTACATTTTTGCCACCCTTTTAGGAGTCCCCTTTAGGCTATCATCATCTAAATCCATGCCTAAGGTCAAAAGGATTTCGCGGACATTCTGTTCAATTCGCTTGATCTTTTCATCATCGTCCAATAAAAAAGCATCTTCCCGTAAAGGGGTATCCTCAGATGAGCCAACGTGATCGTCGCCACGTTCTTCAAACTGTTCTTCCAAAGTCTGTTCCAATTTCATTTTAGCTTCCAATAAGGCGCACAAAGATAGGGATTACTGGGGATTTCAAAGGGATAGGCGGCTATTTGGAACTATAAAGTATTGTTAAGGAAATTTTTTAGATTTCATATTTAATCTATTGTTATACAATTAATTAAATCATATCTATGCCATAGAGAAGGCATGTATTTGTCCATCTTTCCTTAGGCAAATGAAATACAGACTTGAAGTTGCTTGCTTTTTTACCGTTTATCGATTTTTCAAAGAATTCAATGGACTTATATACTAAAAAGGCATTATCGCCAGTTATAAGCATATTATTCAGATATGCATAGCCCCAAACTTATGCGAACACTATTTTGCGCTATTCCGTGTCTGCTTTTTTTTGTTTTTCAATTAAAAGCGCAGAATTCCCCTGATTGTAGAACCGCTATTCCGGTGTGTGCCGATGCCCCTATTAGTGGTATTGCAGATGGTGGAGGCGATATTGACGATTTTGACCCGGATGTTATAAGACAAACTGGTTGCCTTGAAAAAGGGAGTGTTGTCTCGGCAAATATTGAGAACAATACGGCTTGGTATGTCTTTAGGGCCGGAACTGACGGACAAATAGGATTTGATATTGAGGCGCTTCCCGTTACCCCGGGTGCTCCAGTGACCGCTGAATATGACTTTGCGTTATTTGGTCCCTTTGACCAAACCACCGGTGATAATTTCTGTGGAAATATTAGTGGTGGAACAGAACAGCCCATTCGATGCAATTATGAAGTCAATGATACCAATTTTACCGGGATGGGCGTTAATCCCGAAAATGGGCAGGTTGGAGCTCCCAATGTTACAGGTAGTCAGAATACCTATGATGAATTTTTGGATGTCATTGCCGGAGAAGTATATTTTTTACTGATCAATAATTTCAATACCAATTTTGATGGTGATGCAGAGAATTTTGTACTAACCTTTACGGGAAACTCGGTCAATGCCAATCAAAATACCGCCTTGGATTGTACCTTAAGGGATGAATTTCTAGGCTTTGACATTATAGCCTGTGAAGGGGACCCCGATATTGTACTTTCAGCTTTGAACTCGCCAGCCGGTCCCAATATAGCCAATATTACCTGGGAAGTGGATACAGATAATGACGGGATTGTAGATGCTGTTTTGGCCACTGGTGCCGGGGTAACGGAATTGACCGTAACAAGCCCGAATTCAGGTCGCTATGTCGTGACGATCGAGACCACTTTTGGAGAAACAATTACAGATGAAATCGTAATCACTTTTTATGGTATACCGGTACTTCAGGAAGTGATTATCTTGGAAGATTTATTGACAGCTGATGACCCCGAAAGGTATGCTGTGGAAATCGTTGTAGATGGCGATGGGGATTATGAATATGCCATTAATGGAGGAGAGTTTCAAGATGATCCCTCATTTCGGGATGTGCCCCCTGGTTTGAATACGGTAATCATCAATGATAAAAATGGATGCGGGACGACCGAGCCACAGGAATTTGTGGTCGTTGGATATCCCAAATTTTTTACCCCCAACGGGGATGGGGTCCATGACATATGGAATGTGTTGGGAATTGACCAACTTATTGGTCCTGATGTCTTTATTTTTGACCGCTTTGGCAAGCTTTTAAAGCAATTGGATGAAACGGATACAGGTTGGGATGGCACTTTTAATGGCAGGCAATTACCATCTTCGGATTATTGGTTTCGATTGGATTACCAACGGAACGAACAGGCCGTAGTGGTTGCAAAAACCGTGCGTAACCACTTTACCCTATTGCGATAAAAAAAAGCCAAACCTGGGGTTCGACTTTCTCCAATACGATATTTTTTAAGTTGTTCTAGAACTTCAATATATAGGACAAAACCAGGTTTGTATTTATCCTATTGACCAACGCACTGTTGTTGGCCCCTGCCTCAAAAAATAATTCATTTACATCTTGTTCCGTTCTGCTAAAGGCTAAATCCAATCGGCTTCCTCCAAAGTCATATCCAATACCTCCAGAGAATCCTTCCAAATCCCCAATTAAATCAGAATCCTCATAAGGGCTTTCCTCTATGCGATATCCACCACGTAAACTCACCCGTTCAACGCGGTATTCCCCTCCAAATCGATAGGAGTTAACTGCTCCCAACTGGCTCGCTATAAAATCATTTTCAGCGGCAAATGCGGGGTCTGAGGTAGGTCTTAGTTCTGCTTGCGAAAAATCCTGGTAACCATAGTCAAAGCTTAAAAGACCGTCTTTTCCAAAGACAATGGCCGCACTTCCCGTTACCTTTCCAGGTGTTTGTATGCGGTACTCTTCAAATAGGTTGACGATATTAAAATCAATAAAATTGATATCGTTATCGGCCAGATCCGAATTTATGCGTTGGGAGGTGTCATCCCTTAGGCGATACCATGTTGGCGACTGATAACTACCCCCAATTCTAATGCTTTCATTTAATCTTGCAATGGCCCCAACGCTAAAGGAAAAACCTTCTCCTTCCGTTCTTAAGAAGTTATCGAAAGTGGTAAACTGAATTGGGGAATCCACATTGTATCCACTCTCATCTAAGGTGGTCAATCGCTCATAGAGTATGGAGTGGAAATTTAATGATGCCCCAATATGGAGACTTTTTTGGTACTGACCGGAAAAATTTAAGGTGAACTTGTTGTTGAAGCCGTTAGTGGTCTGAATATAGGTTTGGTTTACATTGTTGTACAAGGCATTACTCAGATATTCAGTACCATTGGCATCGGTTACATCAGCAGGATCGATCAATCCTCCAAAAAAACCTAAAAATGCTTGTTGGTCTCCAAATCCCTGTTGCTCCCCAACCCTTAAATAGCCTTCTTCCAAAAATTCGTTATCGTTCAAAAGTAGGTTTCCAAACGGCACGCCTTGCGCGAAATTCAGAAAATAGTTGTCAATGCCTTCAGTGGAATTCCCAGAGGCGATAAATTCATTATCAAAGTTTTCAACCATATCATAATTGATTGCTAGCGCAATTTTTTTCCATGGGGAATCGGAGGATTTGAAAACAAATACGCCCCCTACCTGATTTAATTCCAAAGAATTTGTTTCTGAATTACGGGTACTGCTTCCATAAAGGGCATCATTGTTCCGATTGTAGTTGGAACCGGTGACGGCAAACTGGCTGTAGTTAAAAACGGAAGACCCGGCCGGATTTGCATTAAGGGAAGAGAGATCGCCCCCGAGTGCTCCAAAGGCACCTCCCATAGCTTGAAAACGGGCAGTTCCTTGACCTTCTTGAATGCTGTACCTAAGGACGTCATTTATGTTTTGAGCATTGACACCTAGGCATAAGGCTCCCACGATGAGTGTACATAACTTTCTCATTTCATATATTTTTTTGTTACTTGATTTTTGGAATTAGTTCCTTCTGCCGCCGCTTCTGCCGCCCGAAGAACGTCCACCAGAGGAACGTCCACCAGAGGAACGCCCACCGGAACTTCTAAAACTTCCGCCGGAGCTTCTGCCATAGCTTCTTGATCCCCCAGAACTTCTACCATAACTCCTTGAACTTCTGGAAGAAGAACGATAACCACTACTTCTTGAGGAACTGGACCTCGATCTACTATATCCACTACTTCTAGAGGAACTTGGACGTGACCGGCTATAACCACTGCTTCGTGGTGCGGTGCGTGTTGAAGATTGATAACCGCGTGTGCTTCTTCCTGCCCCGCTATAGGTACCCGACCTTCTGGCCGTAGTTCCCGAGCGACTGTAAGCCCCGCTTCTTGCACTTCCATTGTATCTTGGATTGCTTCTGGTGATACCACTATATCTGGGTATGGACCTTGTACTTCTACTGGAACGGTAGCGTTGATTTCTGGAAATTGCATCAGAACTTATGGACCTTCGTGATGAGGTGTTACCTCGATAGCTCCTAGAACTTCTTGAAGTTGTTCCCCTATTGACATTGGAACGTCCACTATTGCTCCGCAATCTTGAGGAATTAATTCCTGAACTACCCCTGAGGTTGGACCTTCCACGCAACGCATTGCTGGTTACGGCACGATTGGTGTATCCCCTTCTAGATCTATTAAAGGCAAGGCCTCTATTGCCATAAAATCCACCATATCTGTTTCCAAACCTACCGTAAAAGGGATATCCAAAGCCAAAACCACCATAAAATGGGTTTCCGAATCCAAAACCACCGTAAAAAGGATACCCAAAACCGAAGCCACCGTAAAAACCTCGACCAAATCCAAAACCACCGTAAAAGGGATATCCAAAACCACCGTAAAAGGGATATCCGAAACCGAAGCCTCCAAAGCCCCCAAAGAAGGGACCACCAAATCCACCCCAGCCCCAGCTGTTATCATAGACATTGATGGACAGGTTGGTAGGGTTATCACCCCAACCGGCATTTCCATTATAATCGTTGTTATTGGCAAAATAATCTACTTGTGCTCCCAGTTGAATCGAATCATTTTCTACTCCGCTGTAGTAATCATCCACATCCGTGAATATTTCAGAATCCAAAATCTCTCCATATTCTGCAGCTTTTTGACCAAAATACTCACCATAAAGATTGTTCTCGGTTTCTTGTACCCGAACGGCTTGCGGATTTTTCTTTTCTACTGAAACCACGCGGTTTCCAGAAGAATAAATACCATCGTCTTCATAATAGGACGCCTGTTGGTAGGAACCACAGGAAACTAGGGAAAGTACAAGAATTGTTAAAACTAGGGAAGAATAGAATTTAGTGCGGGGTAGCTTTGGATTCATATCTCGATTTTTATTGTTCAACATACTAAAAAAATGGTAGTTTTACCGTTCAATTTTTGTTAATCTAGTCACAAGTTTTGTGCCAAACTTTATTGGATGGGAAAAAATTTGACGAGTAGGGCAGAGGACTACTCCAAATGGTATAACGAACTGGTCATAAAAGCGGACCTTGCCGAGAATTCTGGAGTTCGAGGCTGTATGGTAATCAAACCCTATGGGTTTGCCATTTGGGAAAAGATGCAAGCGGGTCTGGACAAAATGTTTAAGGATACCGGGCATCAAAATGCCTATTTCCCCATTTTTATACCAAAATCCTATTTGAGCAAGGAAGCGAGTCACGTGGAAGGATTTGCCAAAGAGTGTGCCGTTGTGACCCATTACCGATTGAAAAATGCAGAGGATGGGAGTGGTATCGTAGTGGATGAAGATGCAAAATTGGAAGAGGAACTTATTGTGCGTCCTACTTCGGAGACCATTATTTGGGATACGTATAGAAAATGGATACAGTCCTATAGGGATCTCCCCTTGTTATTGAACCAATGGGCCAATGTGGTCCGGTGGGAGATGCGCACCCGACTCTTTCTTAGAACGGCGGAGTTTCTTTGGCAAGAAGGGCATACGGCCCATGCCACAAAAAAGGAGGCCGTTGAGGAAGCTGAAATGATTATGCATTTGTACGCTGATTTCGTTGAGAACCATATGGCAGTCCCTGTAATCAAAGGAACCAAAACGGAAAGCGAGCGTTTTGCAGGCGCCGTGGAAACCTATTGTATTGAGGCTTTAATGCAAGATGGCAAAGCGCTTCAGGCAGGGACCTCACATTTTTTGGGTCAGAATTTCGCTAAGGCCTTTGATGTAAAGTTTGCTACAAAAGAGGGAAAACAAGAGCATGTTTGGGCCACTTCGTGGGGTGTTTCTACCCGACTGATGGGTGCCTTGATTATGACCCATAGTGATGATAATGGTTTGGTGCTTCCCCCAAAATTGGCACCCATTCAGGTGGTTATTGTACCCATCTATAAAGGATTGGAACAACTGGAAGCCATTTCAGAAAAAGTACATCCTCTAGTTGATGCGTTGAAAGCCGAGGGCGTTTCGGTAAAATTTGATGATCGGGATACCCATAAGCCAGGGTTCAAGTTCAATGAATATGAATTAAAGGGAGTGCCCATACGATTGGCCATTGGGAATAGGGACCTGGAAAATGGTACTATAGAAGTTGCTAGAAGGGACACGCTAGAGAAGGAATCCGTTGCCATGGATACGATTTTGGAAAAAGTTGTGGGTTTATTGGAGGAGATGCAGACCGCTATTTTCAAAAGGGCCAAGAAGCATCAGGAGGACCATATTACCTTAGTAGACTCCTATGGGGATTTTAAAAAGCAGTTGGAGGAAAAAGGGGGCTTCTTTGCGGCCCATTGGGACGGTACCAAAGCTACGGAAGACAAGATAAAGGAAGAGACCAAGGCCACTATTCGTTGTATCCCTTTCACCAATGAAAAAGAGCAGGGCAGTTGTATGGTGACAGGAAAACCTTCGGCCTTTCGAGTGCTATTTGCCAAAGCGTATTAGAACTACTAAAATTAAGGTGGTGAACTATTGCAATACTTAAAAATAGTTGTATTTTTGCACCCGCCTAAAAAGCATTTAAGGCCCGTTCGTCTAGGGGTTAGGACGCCAGGTTTTCATCCTGGTAACAGGGGTTCGATTCCCCTACGGGCTACAGATGAATTTAGAATAGAGAATTTAGAATAATACTGTTCATAACTCTAAATTTTGCTTTCTAAGTTGAAAATGGCCCGTTCGTCTAGGGGTTAGGACGCCAGGTTTTCATCCTGGTAACAGGGGTTCGATTCCCCTACGGGCTACAAATAAGGGTACGGTGTTATGGGTCCATTATGGAGAGCATAACGAAGCACTCAAAACTTATAATTAAAAAAATATGGCAAATCATAAGTCAGCATTAAAGCGAATTAGAAGAAACGAAGCTGTTCGTCTACGTAACCGCTATCAACACAAGACCATGCGCAATGCGTTAAAGAAGTTACGCAATGAAGAGGATAAAAAAGCAGCAGAAACCTTGTTGCCAACTGTGGTTGGAATGATAGATAAGCTGGCCAAAAAGAACATCATCCATGCCAATAAGGCGGCCAACTTAAAGAGTAAACTAATGAGTAAGGTAGCCGCTATGTAAAATAGGGCATAACTATAAAATTAAAGCCCCAACCTTAAGGTTGGGGCTTTTTCTTTTTTGGATAATACTGTCTTTATTCCTTTAAATTTGATTCATTTCTATAACCTTGGTTGTCTTTGTACCAATCGTTAAATACGGTACCGCCGGAGGAAGCCCATTGATTAAAGAAATTATACGCTTGATTCACAGGAACACTTTCTTTTGGTACTTTAAAGCTGTGGACAATGTTTATGGCCCAAGGCAGACGTGAATCGGTTTGGTAATTGCCGTCCTCATCTTGATTGGCCCCTTCTGTTGCGACAGTATTGTCGCCAAGTGCTGTTGTTGACCTATTGGGCAAATGTATTTCATGACTTCTATCCCCACCTACAATCAAGAAAGGGTTAAAGGGAGCGATTCCCAACTGTGCCGTTGTTATAGGGTTGGTGAACTTAATGGATACTTTGGAAGGGATATTGAGCATGGTTTCATTATTGTCAAATAAAATGACCACAGCATCGTCATGTCCCTGCTCTAAACCATTGGCATCCAAATTAATATATCCTTCGGTCAATACGGTGCCCGTTACGGATTCGACTAAATTGGATGAGATGCTTTCAAACTCAATACCGAGTCCATTTACCAAATTTGCCCCATCTGAAGTAACCTCAAAATAGATGTCCAGTTCCACTGCTAAATTTTGACTATTCAATATGGCTACAAATCTGTAATCAACTGCGGTATCATTAAAATCGTAGTCTCCTAAAAAGGGCCATAAGTCTTCGAAAGCCAAGGTTCCCCAACCATACTTGCTGGGCGTAAATTGTTCAAAGGCCTTATCGGCATCATCCGGGAATTCATCATTGCTATCCGTAATACCGTCACCATCGGTATCAGGATCTTCCGTTACTTCATCCACTATGGTGTAAGTGGTTAAATCATTGATGGTTCTACCAAAGTTTACACCTGATGTTGAATTCTGGCCATAGACGTATTCCCATCCTCCCGTTACGGTGTCCATAATAATCAAATCTGAATTACCGCCGTTGCTGGCCAACCATAGTTCATTATTTGAATCAAATGTCATTGAGGTGGGGTTAAAAGGTAGGTTCTCCCCACTGATTCGAGTGGCCTGATAGACATTGTTATTGTCCAAATCAAGACGGTAGAGCCCACCAAAACTGCTTAAGAATAAGGTGCCATCTTCCGCAAAGGCCAGGTCACCCCCATTGGTCACGTCCAAGTTATTGATGTCCCAAGTTGAAATTATAGCTGCATTGGAAGGGTCTATAGTGTAGACTTTAGCGCCTGTAGAAAAGTACAATAGACCGTCCTCTTCCCTGTAGTCCAATCGGGGTCCACCCATGCCCACATTTCCAATGGTGGTCCAACTATCGTTGACCATATCATAGCGCATCAGTGGATTCCCACTATTTTTTCCAATAGAATATAAGTACAGGTTGGCATGGTCAATGGCGGCTGTAAAGCTTCCCAATGGCATGGGGGCAAGGTCGGTTAAATTTCCGTTCAAAGGGTTAATGGTAAAAAGTTGTCCAGAACCATTAACGCAATACAGGGAATCAATCTCTATGTTCTTGCCTGCAACTGATTTCCCCACAAAACGACTTGATTTAAAGCGTGCTACTTCTGCCTTTCTGGCTTTTCCTGAAATGTCGGAATGCGTGTAGGTAGCTGTACCGTTTACAATATCAACAATTTGGGAAGTAAAGGCCGTCCCTTCTTTACGGCGCACGTAGAGCTTTGCATAATAGGCAGGTACCGTTGTTGTGATTTGGAAAGTACCACTTTCCGATTTTCTCGTAAAGAGTATTTGATTGTAGGCATCAGAAGCAATTATTGTTTGGGTATCCTGTTGGCCTTCGTCATTAATGATGCTATTTTCCTCAATGGCAGTCGGAATATCATTATAAGCATAGACCGTATAGATGGCATTTGGGGAAGCATCAGTTATAGTGATGGTAATGTTTTCTGAAGTTTTAAACTCAAAGCCTTCAGGAATTTGGAGTTCGGTAAGGGAGAGCTCTGTCACCGGTACCTCCTCCTGCCCTTCACTTTCGGGGGGAATACCTTCGTCAAATTTATCCTTGACACAGGAACTTAATTGCACTAAGAAAAAGGCCAACATGGCCAATGAAAAGATTTGGGAAGTTTTCATCGTTCGTATTTTGTATTACAAATGTTTACATTCTGATGTCTATAAGGCTGTTATTTTATTTGAACCTTTATAAAGCATCGATAAAATGTACAATACCATCGATAAATGGAATTGACAACAAATGAACGAAAAATCCTACATTTTTGTCTAAAAACCCGATGAACCGCACGTCAATGTTGTGAAACCAATAAAAATTGAAGTGAAACGGAATCAACGGAAGGCACTCCGCTTTGAAATGATAAAACCTATGGCAAAAAGACTGTACATGATACTGATCACTACCCACAGGACCTGCCGAAGGTGGTATTCCAGATAGAATTCCACATTGAGATAGCCATTCAAAATATAGAAAGGGAAAAAGAGGTTGAAGATGAGGAGGCCCCAATTGATCCAGACCATTAGGTTATAGGAATTGATCCCTCCATTGGTCCTTTTAATTTCTTTAAAATGCAGGAGGATAGCCATTAGAGTGGCCATGCAACCTATGCAATCCGCATAGTATAGATTGGAGTGGAAAGGATCTTGGAAGAGTATTGATATCCCATAGGATGCAAATGTTATCCATACCCCTAGTCTAATGGCTTTTTTGTGGGATTTGATGGTCACCAGCTTGTAATACAACCAAAAAATGTAGATTAGGAACAGTAGATGATAAATAGTGTAGATGATAACGTTATGCCAGTGGTAGGCTTTCTCATCAAAAAAACTAAATTCTTCGAAATGGAGTATAAAATATCCCAGGACCTCATTAAAAAGGGTATAGGCTATAAGCAGTGGAAAAAACCGTAGGGGCGTATCCACAAATTTTTTAAAGTGGACCAATGCGACCACAAGGGCGGCTAGATAAAAAAGAAAGTAAAAATTGAACAATAGGATGTATTTTATCGAAATGCCCTTCTACGGCTTGTGATGAAACCAATACAAAATAGCAGGTACATAATTACAATGATATATCGAACGATTAAATGGAATTCGAACTTAATGGCGATGCCCCTATTTAGGTATATGGTGAGAAATAGGAAAGGAAATATCAAATGAAAAATGAATAATCCAAAGGAAACCCAAAATAGCAAATTGTACTTTTCCCATTCCCAGTTAAAACCATGTGAACGACTAATCCAATGCAACAAAATAACGATTGCCAATACAAATGATGCCAAGGAGGTGGCATAATATAAGCTTATGAGAAAAGGGTCTTGAAAAAACAAACTTATAAGGTATCCCAATACTACTGCAAAGGCCAATACGCCTATTACTTTTTTGAGTTTAGGAGAAGTTGCTAATTTCCAGAACACCCACAAGAAGAAACCATAATAGAATAGGTCATATATATTGTAGATGATATCATTGGCAAAGGTTACATCCTCAAAAAAGGCAAATTTATCAGAGTAGCGAATAAAATAGCCCAGGAGCTCATTAAAAAAAGTATATGCAATTAGAGCGGGAAAGTATTTTAGAACGGTATCAAAATACTTTCTGTAATTTACTATTGATATGGTAAGCGCAATAAAATATATAATTATATTGAAATGCTCCTTACTAAAGTCAATAAGCTCCTGAACCATAACTTTTTAGAAATCTCCATAAGGAGGAGGGCCACTTTGCCCTCTGTTCATCACAAGACTACCTCCACCCTGCATTAAACTAGCATTCAACGTGGGCACAAATGAGGCCTTTGACCTTGGTTCCCCTTCTTGTCCGCCGTTTTCTCCACCAGGCCAATAGTTGCGGATCAACTTGGCTTCCGTACCATCGATATAAAATCCTCCGTATTCATTGCCCACTTTAGCGGTAGGAAGTACAAACACGGTATTGCGATTGGGATCACTGCCTTCCTTGCCATAGTTCCCCAGATAAACACGGAGGCTATCGGCAGTCACGTTGGCCTTTTTGGCTTCTTGCTCTACATATTTGATATAGGTTTTGAGCGTCTCCAATTTAAAAGCAACAAATTGTGTTGGGATAAACTTTTCTTCATCACCACTTTCGGCCCTTTCAAATTCCAAGATGCTTGTAATACGTCTAGTTTCATAGTTATCGCAGAGTTCCTTGGCCTCATCCAGGGAAATAATTTCTTTTGGGGCATCCACTTTTTCCGCCTCTTGGTCCATCATTTCCGGCTCGGCCTCTTTTTTGGGTTGTGGATTACAGGCGCCAAGTAATAGTAGGGCAGCTACAAGGAATCCTGCTGTTGCTGTAGAAAAATTTAATTTGCTCACTTTCATAAGATTAGTGTTTACATGGTTAAAGAATGTGGGGGATTACTTCTTAAAGATAGGGGTTTTACCTTAATTTTTTTAACAAAAAAACCCAATGGTGCTTCCATTGGGTCATCTGAAGTTTCATCTAATATTGAAGTTTATTCGTTCATTGTCATCAAAAACTCCTCATTGCTTCGGGTCTGCTTCATACGTTGTTCCATAAACTCCATAGCCTCCACCGGGTTCATATCGGCCAAGTACTTGCGCATGATCCACATACGTTGAATGGTCTGTTCATCCAACAAAAGGTCATCCCTTCGTGTGGATGAGGAAATCAAATCAATGGCAGGGAATATCCTACGGTTGCTGATCCTACGATCCAATTGCAGTTCCATATTACCTGTACCCTTGAACTCTTCAAAGATGACTTCGTCCATTTTGGAACCGGTCTCGGTTAGGGCCGTAGCTATAATGGATAGGGAACCTCCATTTTCTATATTACGGGCCGCACCAAAAAATCGTTTTGGTTTGTGCAACGCATTGGCATCCACACCTCCGGAAAGTACTTTCCCAGAAGCGGGTTGTACGGTATTGTAGGCCCTTGCCAAACGGGTGATGGAATCCAGTAAAATCACCACATCATGCCCACATTCCACCAATCGCTTTGCTTTTTCGATGACAATATTGGCCACCCTTACGTGTTCGCTGGCTTCCTTGTCAAAGGTAGAGGCAACCACTTCACCACGCACATTACGTTGCATGTCCGTTACTTCTTCAGGGCGTTCATCAATCAATAATATGATTTGATATACCTCTGGGTGATTGGCGGCAATACCATTGGCAATGTCTTTCAACAACACGGTCTTACCGGTTTTGGGCTGGGCCACGATCATTCCCCGTTGTCCTTTTCCGATAGGGGAGAACAAATCCACGATTCGCGTGGAAAGGGTAGTTTGCCTATGGGCTACATTAAATTTTTCCTTTGGAAACAGTGGCGTCAAATGTTCAAAGGCCACACGGTCACGAACTACCTGGGGGTCCAAGCCGTTAATTTTATTGACTTTGATCAAAGGAAAATACTTTTCCCCTTCTTTTGGGGGCCTTATGTTTCCAAGTACGGTATCTCCAGTCTTTAAACCAAACAAACGGATCTGACTTTGAGAGACATAAATATCGTCCGGAGAGGACAAGTAGTTATAGTCCGAAGAACGTAAGAAACCATAACCATCCTGCATGATATCAAGAACACCCTCACTTTCAATAATACTATCGAACTCAAATTCCGGTTCTTTATAGCGATTCTTTAAGTCCTTATCAAAATTACTGTTGCGCCTGTCCTGATGGTTGTTGCGCTGGTTTTGATTGTTTCTACGGTTTTGATTCTGATTTTGGTTTTTGTGGTGCCCGTTTTGTCTATGCTGATCATTTTTTGAAGAGACTTGTTCTTTTTTCGAAGATGCCTGTTCTTTTTTGCCTTCTTTTTCAGTATCCTTTTTGGAATCCTCTGCTTTTGGAGTTTCCGTCTTTTCGGTCTTTCTTGGAGCTCGCTCCCTTTTTGGTTTCTGGTCTTTTGGCTTTTCCTCCTTTTTGTCTGCTAACGCAGAGGGGTTGGATGCCTGCACATCCAAGATTTGGTAGACCAAATCCAATTTCTTTATGGTCTTGAACTTTGGAATGTTCAGTCCCTTGGCAATTTCCTGTAATTCAGGCAGTTTTTTTGATTTTAAATCAGTTATTTCAAACATCAAATATGCAATAGGTTAAACGTAAATCTGTTTTTTGAAGTAAACGTTATTTGGATTTCACTATGGGGGAAGTTTTCCCTGGGCAAGTATTCTAACTAATAACGCTACAAGTATACAAAAATATTTAAAAGAACAAGGGGTATTTGTCAATAAACCGACGTAATTTTGCAGTCCACTTTGAAAAAAGGATGATTCAACGTATTCAGACATTGTATCTTCTGGTAGTTGCCGTATGTTCAGGAGCGCTCCCTTTTGTGGTTTCCCTTTGGACCACATCGGGGGAAATGACCCTAATGGCCAAGGACAATTTGTTCGTTTTGTCAGCGTTCTTGGGAGTGGCCGTTCTTGCTTTTATTGCCATTTTCCTTTTTAAGAAAAGACAAAATCAATTTGTGCTCAACAGATTGAACATGATATTGAACCTTTTTTTACTAGGATTTTTCGTTTATCGATCGCTAAATTTATCCGGAGGGACACCCGTCTCTGAGAAGGGTATTGGGATGCTGATTCCTGTATTTTCTATCGTTTTTCTGGTTCTTGCAAATAGGGCCATCAAAAAGGATGAAGATCTTGTAAAATCTGTAGATCGTTTACGTTAGACCTAACATCTTAGTAGTATTAGTGCGAAAAACCCCGACCAGTTGGCCGGGGTTTTTAATTGGATCTGCATCTAAATATTCTTTTCCATTACATAGAAATCATTTTTTCATCGTCTCCTGAAGACTGAGACCACTCAAAGTATCCTTTTCAAATCCGTATGGAACCCCTTATTCTAAAGCCGCCATCATATTTTCCACGGTAAACCCATTGTTGAACTTGACATCACTTAAGGTTTGGACCAAGCTGGGCGCTTCAGCATATTCCCCTGTTTCATTGGGTAAAAAATAGGTTCGTTTTGTGGCGACCAATTGCCCATCAATATCCTCATATGAATAGTTAGCAATCAAAACAGGCTCATTGACCCCCATAAAGGGGAGCGAGAAATAAAAGCGATCGATCAATTTGGTATCAGGATTAACGTACAGGATATAGGTATCGTTTTGTTCCTTTCCAGTGAGTTCGGAATCGTAGGTTACCTTGAGTTTGTCATACACCCTGCCATTATATTCTTCTTGGCCTTCATAGGCCGCAATAGTTCCTTTATCATTTAATTTGTAAGGCATTACAAACCAAAAATAATTGGCACTTCGCAAAAAGGATCCGACGGCATTGGCCTGGGGGTCATCCGTTTTTTCCCCATCTACTAGAACCAAGGTATTTTCCCCATCAAAGCATTGGGTCACTTTACCTTCGGTACTTGGCATAACATTGATTTCATGTTGGGTATAGTGGCCATATGAAGCTTCATTATCAAAAATGTACCGTTCCGTAGAGAGGTCGGTTTTATTCAAAGTAGGGTTGTGGTAATGATAGGTGTATTGCACATCACCTTTTTTCCATAAATCACCCCAACCGCCATGGGCGTGCTCAATGGCTGCCAACATCGTTTGAGGGTCATCAGTGTTGTAAACTGGCGCTTTTTTCTCCATAACCTCAGCTTGTGCATCGGTTTGCCCTTCTACTTTTTTGGCTTGCTGTCCGCAAGAGAAGACAAGAAAAAGCGCCATTAGGGAAACGATTCCCAAAAGATTGGTTTTCATATTGTTTTGTTATGTGTTTGGGTGTATTAGACGAAAAGTTTAAAAAGTCTTACTAAAGTTGTGGAAAGAAACTTTAAAGTTTAAGGGTTTGGAGGAACTGGGCCATATGAAACCCTAAATTCCTCGTCGTATTAAATGCCTCACTTTCTGTATTCAATAAGGGATTGGTATGGTTAAAGTGAATAAAATGGATTTTGGACTTTTCCTCATCCGATAAATCTTTAAAAAGGTCCAGGCTTTCCACAACAAAAGGATGCGGGATTTCTGAAATATCCCTATTATCGATTTCCTCACCGCTGTAAAAACTAGCATCCAAAAAGGCATAGTCTACCTTTTTAACTTCCTCTACTATGGAGGTATCCCATTTTCCCCATTTATCGATATCAGGGATAAAAAGAACAGATTTATGCGGGCCAATAATTTTGTAGCCCACCGTCTCCGAGAATTCATCGCGATGGGGAACCCTAAAGGGAACCACGGAAAGATTTGAAGTAAGCCTAATTTTTTCTCCGTCAAAAATAGGTGCTATCTGAATATTTTTTAAGGTGACCAACTGGCTCCAAGGACCATTGGTTTCCAAAAAACGTTTCATTTTGGGCATGGCATAAACAGGAACGGAATTACCTCCAAGTGCTTCGCGTCCCAAAAACAGTAAACCGGAATAATGGCCTATGTGGGCGTGGGATAGAAAGATACCGTTTGGAATCTCTTGATTTTGGTTGGAGTGCTTTTTAAGCCACTTTAGCTGTCTCGACAGATCTGGGGTTGCTTCAAAAAGATAGGTTTTGTTATTTTCATGATCTACAATACCTAAGGAAACCACCATCCTTGTTGGATCTGGATTTTCAAATAAAACAGCACAGCATTCCCTTCTACAACCTATGTGTGGACTGCCTCCGTCTTGGACGGTACCCAAAACGATCAGGGAGACCGCATTTTTTTGCGATAGGCCTGTAGTGCAGCAAAATACGCCTAATAAAATCCAGAGTGTTTTCATCTTTTCCCTAATTCAATCACCTCCAAATTATCTATTTTTTCCCTATCAATGACAAACCGAAGCATGGTCCTTACCTGGTGGAAACCATGTTTGCCACATGCCCCGGGATTCATATGTAGCAATCCCAGTTTCTTATCGTTCATCACCTTTAGGATATGGGAATGCCCACAGATAAACAATTTTGGAGGGTGCTTACGTATGGCTTCCCGTACCCGGGGATGATAGCGATCTGGATACCCACCAATGTGGGTCATCCAAACGTCCACATTTTCACACATAAAGCGGTTGTGTTCTGGAAATTCCTTTTGAATGACATGGTCATCAATATTACCGTGAACCCCTTTTACAGGTTTTAACTTGGCCAAGGCATCCGTAACCCCTAAATCCCCAATATCACCGGCGTGCCATACTTCATCAGCTTGCTTGGCATACTTTAAAATGGTAGCATCCATGTAACTATGGGTATCTGATAATAGGAGTATCTTGGTCATACGCTAAAAATATGCTAAAAAATTAAGGATGAATAGGGCCCGTAACGGTTTAAATTATCTTTGGCGATGCAAAACCTGATCCTTGCGATATTTCGTTGAATTTTCATACAGAGGCACTTGCTATCACGGTTGGCAAAGGCAACCCAATGCTAAAAGTGTACAAGAGGTGTTGGAAAAGGCACTTTCCACACTACTTCGTGAATCCATGGAAGTGGTAGGGGCGGGCAGGACCGATTCTGGGGTCCATGCAAGACAGCTATTTGCCCATTTTAATACCTCACAGGATTTTGAGCCTGAGGAATTGGTCTTTCGTTTGAATTCCTTCTTACCTGAAGATATCGCAATAGCGGGAATTAAAAAGGTGACCTCCGAGGCCCACGCCCGTTTTGATGCTGTGGAGCGTACCTACGAGTATTGGGTGGTTAAAGAAAAGAACCCGTTTTACCAGGATAGTGCCCATTGCATTCTTAGGCCTTTGGACACCATTGCCATGAACGAGGCGGCACGGATTTTAAAAGATTATCGGGACTTTGAATGCTTTTCCAAATCCAATACGGATGTAAAGACCTTTTTATGTGATGTGCGGGAAGCTATTTGGGTGAGCGATGGGGAAAAATTGATTTTCACCATCACTGCGGATCGATTTTTACGGAATATGGTACGGGCTATTGTAGGAACACTTTTGGATGTAGGAACCAACAAGCGAAAACCAGAGGAAATCAAGGCTATTATTGAAAGTAAGGATAGGGCTAAAGCGGGTGCCTCGGTGCCGGCAAAAGGATTATATTTGACCAAAGTGAGCTATCCAGAAACCATTTTTACATGAGCAAGGAACAGGAAATCGGAAAGGCATTTGACTTTAAGCTATTTCAGCGGGTTTTTGGCTTTGCCAAGAGGTACCCAAGTATTCTGGTCACGGTAGTGCTGTCAGGTGTTTTGTCGGCAGCTTTTGCTGTATTTACACCCATTATTGTTCAATATATCATCAATAAAGCGCTTGATGAAAAAAATCATGAGCAGTTATTGGCGGCAATTCTTGTGATGGGCGCCGTCCTTCTAGGGCAGGTGATTTTTCAGCTTCTGTTCAATTATTTTGCCAACCTTTTGGGCGAGTCGGTTATCAAAGATTTGCGCATCAAGCTTTTCCGAAAAATGATGGCGTTTAAGATGACCTATTTTGATACCTCTTCCATCGGGGTTTTAGTGACCCGTTCCGTTGCCGATATGCAGCGTATTGGTGAGATTTTTAGCCAAGGTTTTTTTGTGATTGTTGCCGATGTTTTAAAAATGGTGGCCGCTGCTGCCGTTATGCTTGTGATGAATTGGCGTTTGGCTTTGATTGTCTTTGCCATTCTTCCCGTTATCTTGGTGGCGACCCGTTTGTTTCAGAGGGCAATGAAGGTAGCCTTTATCGATGTTCGTGCCCAGGTATCCAACCTTAATTCTTTTGTGCAGGAGCGCATTGCGGGAATGAAAATTGTTCAGCTCTTTACTAGGGAAAAAATTGAGCAGGAAAAGTTCAGGGGCATTAACCGAAAACACCGGGATGCTTGGTTAAAAACGGTATGGTACAATAGTATTTTCTTTCCGGTGGCAGAGATTTCGAACTCCATTGGAATCGGCTTGGTTGTTTATTTTGGCGTTATCCAACAAATAGAGTCCGTGCAGGATACGGCGGTAGGTACCATCGTGGCCTTTTTCTTTTTAATGGAATTGCTTTTTAGACCGCTACGGCAAATTGCGGATAAGTTTAATACCCTACAAATGGGTATGGTTGCTGCGAATCGGGTTTTTAAGATTTTGGATACGGATAGTCATATTGCGGATAAGGGCACTGTTGTCTTACCTCAAATTAAGGGTAACATTGTTTTTTCAAACGTCCATTTTGGCTATGTTGAAGGCGAGGAGGTGCTCCACGGTATTTCTTTTGACGCCAAAGCTGGAGAGACCATTGCCATCGTCGGAGCAACGGGCGCTGGAAAATCAACGATTATCAATTTATTGAACCGTTTTTATGAAATTAATAGGGGACAGGTTCTTATTGATGGCGTGAACATTAAGGATTTTAAATTGGCATCCCTTCGTTCCCATATAGCGATAGTACTTCAAGATGTTTTTCTTTTTGCTGATACGATTGCCAATAATATTTCCCTTAAGGATGAAAATATCTCCTCAAGTGATATCGAAAATGCTGCGAAACAAATCGGGGTACATGAATTTATTAGCAGTCTTCCTGGAGGTTATGAATATAATGTCAAAGAGCGAGGTACCATGTTATCCAGCGGGCAACGACAATTGATTGCTTTTTTAAGGGCATATGTTAGTAACCCAGGAATTCTGATTTTAGATGAGGCTACGTCTTCGGTGGATACCTATACCGAACAATTAATACAGGAAGCGACCAATAAAATAACTGAGGGAAGAACCTCTATAATTATTGCCCATCGCTTAGCGACCATTAAAAAGGCAGATAAAATATTGGTGATGGAAGCTGGGCATATTGTGGAGATGGGTACCCATAAAGAGCTTCTTGAAAAAGGCGGTTATTACAATGATTTGTATCAAGCACAGTTTTTGCAGGAAGAAGTAGCCTAGCTACTTTGGTCTAAAATCTTCTAGATTTATATTCCCTGTAAGCACGCCCAAAAAAAGGATAACAACTCCTATTCCCATAAAAACAATGATAAACATTACTAGATAGGCGAGTCCTCTTAAAATAGTGCTTCCCACACCGATTTTATGTACTTTCTTAAAGGCATAAAACTGAAAAAAGACCGAGAATAGCAGGTAGAACCAGTTGAAGTTTTGGTAATTAACATCAAAAAATCCAAAAAGTGGAAGACAGATTAAAAACTGAACAAAGGAAACCTGGGCCGTAGTGTAGGCATTGGCAATTAAGTGTTCGGTATAATTTAATTTTTTAATATCGAGAAATAGGACCCAGGTCATTAGCGCATATATGGGCATAATGATGTACGACAACAAACCTTGGTAATCCAAAACAAAATCCATTTTGGAAGACGCTTCTGGATTCAGGTTATTTTCCGTTAGATTTATCCCATACCAGTTTCTGAGTACATAAAAGACGAGTCCTGATAATGTTATGGCAATAGCAAAATAACTCACCGGATTCATATACTTTTTGCGTGCCCCCGTAACAAAGCTCTCAATGACCACATCGGGTTGGGTAAAAAGATGGCGAAAGGTTTTCAAAAAGGTATTGTCCAAATTAAAAACCTGAAAACTCAGGTCTTGCCAAACGTTTTTTAGGGTCAAACGGTTTCTGATGATTTTCGCCCCACAGGTAGGACAATAGCTAAAATCTGACCGCAAGGTACTTTCGCAGGTTTTGCAAATCATTAGGTCAAGTCCTTTTTAATCATTTCAGATAGTTCTTCAGGACTTTTGTAGAGTACAAACTCCCCATTTTTAATATAGGAAATCAAACCTGTTTCCTCACTGACCACAAGACAAAGGGCATCCGTTTTCTCAGTAATTCCTACAGCCGCACGATGGCGTAAACCAAAGCGCAAGGGAATATTGCGTTCATTGGAAACAGGGAGGATGACCCTCGTGGCCGTTATAAAATTATCCTGGATAATGGCGGCCCCGTCATGTAAAGGACTGTTTTTGTAAAAAATACTTTCTATGATGGGTTGGGTAATTTCAATGTTCATTTTATCTCCGGTAGACTTCACAAAATCCAAATTATTGTTTCGTTCAATGACTAAAATGGCCCCCGTTTTACTGATTCCCATGTTTTTAGCTGCACCAATAATAGCATCCACATCCACATCTGTGGGCAAGGCTTCCTGCTTTAAAAATTTAAAATGGCGAACAAAGCTGCGCTTGGAGGCAAAATTGGTTGACCCGATCAGCAGTAGGAACTTTCTAATTTCTTGTTGGAAGACGATAATTAGTGCAATGAGTCCAATATTCATAAAACCACCGACCATGCTGCTTATCATCTTCATTTGGAGCAATTCGGTCAATTTCCATAGTGCCCAAACAATAACAATTCCTATAAAAATATTGATGGCTACCGTGCCCTTAACCAGTTTGTAGATATAATAGAGCAATACCGCCACCAGGACAATATCAATTAAATCCGTGATTTTAAATTCAAGAAAATTTAAAAACTCCAATGGCGGCGCGTTTTTGTAAAATTAGCGAAAATGTTTGGTGCACTAATAGGTACTGTCTTGTAGGGCAGTATGTAGTTGAATACATTCCACAGCCTCTTTCACGTCATGGACCCTTAAAATATTCGCACCATTTCTCAAAGCGACCATATGAAGTGCCGTAGTACCATTCAATGCCTCATCAGGGCTGGTATTCAATGTTTTATAGATCATTGATTTTCTGCTGATACCAACCAGAATGGGTTTTTTTAAGTTTTTGAATAGCCTTAGATTTTCCAACAATCCAAAACTTTGGGAAGTAGTTTTGGAAAAACCAAAACCTGGATCAATGATAAGGTCATTCAATTTTTTGGCCCTTGACACTTCAACAATATGGGAAAAGTATGACATCATCTCTTTTAATATATCATCATATTCCGTTTTATCCTTCATGTTTTGGGGAGTTCCTTTCATATGCATGGCAACATAGGGCACTTGAAACTCTGATAGTACGTTCATCATTTCCGTATCCAAATGACCGCCCGAAATGTCATTTACCAGTGCTGTCCCCACCTGTAAGCATTTCTTCGCAACCCTACTTCTAAAGGTGTCCACAGAAATTAGGGCCTCAGGGAATTCGGTTAATATAAGGTTGACAACAGGGAGAATACGATCTAACTCCTCATCCTCTTGGACGTCTTTTGCGCCGGGTCTTGAACTGTAGGCGCCAATATCTACAAATGTTGCCCCTTCGTTCAACATTTTTTCCGTGTGCTTTAGGATGGCGTCAGGATTTTTATGTTTGCCCCCATCATAAAATGAATCTGGCGTAACATTCACGATACCCATTACTTTTGGAGCGGATAAATCAATTAGTTTCCCCTTGCAGTTTATGGTCATTGGTACTATTTTGTTTTGAATGGTTTCAACTATCTTTGGAATCGCGCAAATGGCACGCCAAAGTGGTGCTGAAAATACGCAAAATCGCATACAGATGCAGCAAACTTCAGAACAGTACGATGCCGTTATTGAACGTTGTCGCGAACTTTTTAAGAAAAAGACCAAGGACTACGGAACGGCGTGGCGGATTTTACGACTTCCTTCCCTAACCGATCAAATCTTCATTAAGGCGCAACGTATACGAAGTCTTCAGGAGAACGAAGTAAGAAAAGTGGATGAAGATGAACAATCTGAATTCATTGGCATCATCAATTATTCCCTTATGGCCTTGATACAAATGGAAAAAGGGGTGGTTGACCAACCTGATTTAAATGGGGAAGAAGCATTGGAATTATATAACTTCCAGGCAGCAGGTACTAAAAAATTGATGGAAGATAAAAACCATGACTATGGGGAGGCCTGGCGCGATATGAGGGTCAGTTCATTGACCGATCTAATTTTACAAAAAGTTCTCAGGGTCAAGGAAATTGAAAACAACAAGGGAAAGACTTTGGCCAGTGAGGGGGTAGATGCCAATTACCAGGACATGATCAACTATGCGGCTTTCGCCTTAATACACCTTAAGGAAAATTCCAATTCCCAAATTCCAAATTCCAAGAGTTAATAGATGGGAAAATCTTACGATTTGGAGGAGAGAACTTTCCAATTTGCTAAAGATTGTAGGTTTCTAATGAAATCCTTAAAAAAAACAATTCAAAATATCGAGGACAGTAAGCAATTAGTGCGGTCATCAGGTTCCGTGGGCGCAAACTATATTGAGGCTAATGAACCAGATAGAAGAACAAACACAGCTTTCATTGATGAAGATGGAAATTACAGGCCTGCTCAAGGTACAGCAGGGTTCAATCATCGTTTTTATTCTGAATTGCAAGAAGATGATTACGCTGCTAAAGCAGAATTAGCTTTTGATCTTAATTCTTCTGACGAATTTGAGTATACAAGAAACTTAAGAGCTGGTTACAACTTCCGATACACAAATAGAAACTTCATTTTCAGACAATTCAACGCCAATATTTTACGTCAAGGTGTTATGGATCTTAACAATATTGATTCATATTTTAATCAGGAAACTTTAACTAATGGAGACTTTGAATTACAAACTGATGCTGGAACTCGAATTGATAGTTTTGGAAGAGAAGTAAGCACATTATTCCCATTTTTCTATATAGGTGACCGTTTAACACATTCTGGTTATTTTGATGGTGTATATCAATTCAATGATAAGTTAACTTTAAACTTAGGTCTACGTTACGATAGGATTGACCAAGCTGTAGATTATGATACAGCCCTTGTTTCAAGTGTTAACTCAGCAAATCCTGATGAAACTGCCATACTTTTAAAAGATTATATTCTACCTTCATTTAATGTAAAATATCAAGTTAATGAAAATCTAGTCCTTAGAACAGCTGGAAGTATCTCATATACCTTACCTCAGTTTAGAGAAGTAGCTCCATTCGTTTATGAAGGCATTAACTTTACCACAATTGGTAACCCATCAATAGATGCTTCAGAAAATTATAACATTGATGCAAAAGGTGAATATTACTTTGGTGAAGAAGGAAATAACTTAGTTACTCTTACTGCTTTCTATAAATATATTGATTCACCAATAAATAGGGTGGGTAGTAACTCAGCTGCTAATCAATTAACTTTTGTTAATGTTCCTGAAGCTGAAGTGTTAGGTATAGAAGTAGAATTCAAAGCTGATTTATTTAGGTTTGAAAATATGGAGAATGAAACTGAAAACTCCTTGTCTTTAGG
>JBCBZA010000034.1:0-31324 GCA_039815575.1 Bacteroidota bacterium
CAACATCCAAATAAAGATGGATTTTATCAATCCTGAATCCGCTGAAAAGTTTGTTGAAAAAGGTTGGGACGAAGAGCGACAAATGTATTATTATCTCGTCTATTTTAACAAAGAACAGAAAAGCTAGTACTCAAAAGAACAGCCTAATGCGAATCGTCCAAAAAATCAAAACTTTTTTTCAATAATCTGCCTCATACTCACATCCTGATAGTTCCGTTTTACGAAGTCAAGCGCCAATGATAGGACCTCTCCCATACTTGTGCTTTTTTTAAAGTTCATGTCAAGGGTAAGGTCATAGATTTCATTTTTTAAGCGTTCAATATTTTCCAGTAAGGAAATGGAGTCGACCTTTGCAATCTCTGCCAATCGTTTGATTCTATCCCCAGAACTCAATATCCTTTTGGCCACAATCGACCGCTCCTCAATTTTATATTGGTCCACAGAGTTTTTTTGGAGAAGTGACCGTACCAATTCTACCATTTGGAAATTCTCCTTAAAAAATTGTGGGCGATAGACTTTTAATTTTCCTTCAAAAGACTGTTGGTCAAAGTCAATAGCCCGAATTTTATAAACAACATGGTCAAAATCATGCACTGGAACAATAACATAATTGTAAGACCGCATATCCCCCAAGAGCCGAATCATACATCGCTCATTGAACTTTACGAATTCCTTGGCCAGCTGGGACTTTTCCGGTTTTGAAAGGGTCGGTAAAAAATCCTTAATAAAGACATCACCGGGAATGCCGGCAATATGCTCTTCTATCAATGTGTCCTTATATACCAAAAAATTAAGGTTGTACGGTGATAGCATATGCTCCAACTCCAATCCGTAAACCCTTGACGCATCCGTCTTTTTTACATAGAAATAGGTGTAGTTATCGTTGAGAATGTTCCGAACTTTTATTCGGAAGGGTTTTGAATTTCCAAAAGTGCAATAATCAACAGCGTCAATGTTCAGGAATTCCAAAATACGGTCACTACCATCGGAATGTAAAATGGAATATACTTTTTTAAGGCTGAGGTCAATTTCCTCCCGGTCAAAATCATTATAGTATACCCTAACCCAAAGGGTATCCTCGCCATCAGCATCCTCAACCGCTATAGATCCCGAAAAACGAAGTAAGTCTTCATAAAAAATAGGTATCTCTATTTTCCTATTATAGCGATCCAAATAGCCATCCAATTTATCACTAACTGGATAGGCCGGCTTCTTCTTGGACATTAACCTCTCTTCAGACATAATTTACAACTGTTCTACTTTTAAATATACAAAATGCTTGTAATCCTTTTATTACTTGACTTTTAACATAAAAAAAATCCCTACAACGCTTATTTTGTAGTTAGCAACTTAATCCAACAGGTTTGCAACAATTATCTGCGTATACCGTCTAAAGATGCTTTTTTCGTAGTTAAGGACTAATATATCCTAGAAACATGTACACCTACATACTACGAAAAACCGTTAGCTTCAAATCCGTTTTTTGCCTTTTCTTCATCCTAATAATGGGTCAATTTGCAAATGCCCAGTTGAGTGATTTGCATTACTTACCACCATTAAAGCAAGGACAGAACAATGCTGGTATTCAAAATCAGGCCATTCACCTTTCTACACCTGAGCCAACCACATTCACGGTAAACGTCTACCGAGGAACCAATGCAACTCCCTGGAGAACCTACAACATCAACAATACCAATCCGGCTGTGATTGATGCTGGGGAAGGATTAACAAATGGAGACAATAATATCACCTTGGTCAACAACACCAATACTGGGGTAGTCTTGACCAATAGTGGGCTTCGTTTTGAATCGCCCAGTGGAAATCGTTTCTATGTGAACTATCGCGGAAATTCAGGGTCGCAGGCAGCTTCCTTAACGGCAAAAGGGAGGCAAGCCATAGGTACCCACTTCAAATGGGGAGGTGTTCCCAATTTGGGTGGCCATTCCTCAAAATCAAATACTCTGGGCATCATGGCCACCGAAGACAATACGACCATTACACTTTTTGGCTATCATCCTGACTGTACCTTTAGAATTGGTAATAACGCAGATGCCATTACAGATGATACCTACACCATTACTTTAGATGCCAATGAATCTTTTGTATTCGAAAACTATGTAGGCACAAGAAACTTTCCGTCACATATAGATGGTTGGATTGGGGCATCCATAGAGTCAGATAAAGATATTGTCATAAGTAATGGCTCTATAAATTATGGACGACAAGTTGGATCTGGTAATAGAGATGCAGGTATCGATCAACCCGTACCGGAGGATCGATTGGGCAAGGATTATGTATTTATCAGGGGTAATGGTAATGTTAATGGCTGGACCGAATTTCCACTTGTCATAGCGATTGAAGATAACACGCAGGTATTCGTCAATGGAAGCCCTGCGCCGATTGCCACATTAAACACTGGAGATTTTTTTGAAATACCAAGCAGCAACTATTCGTCTAACAGTGTAGGTGCCAATATGTTTGTACAAACCTCAAAAAACGTGTACGCATATCAATGTTTAGGAGGTGACTCAAAAGCCTTTACCCAAGGTTTAAACTTTGTAGCACCTGTTAACTGCTTGCTGCCTGATGTCATGGACAATATCCCTGATATCCGCAATATGGCTGGGGTCACCATTACAGGAGGGATGACCATCATTGCTGCGGTGAATACACCGGATGCCAATATTATTGTGACGGACGGCAATGGACCTGTTGCCTTACCACCTTCAAATCCCGTGGCAGGTTCCGCCGATTGGAAAACTTTTTATGTCCCTAACCTCAATGGAAATGTAAGTGTTATTTCCACAGGACCGATGGCTGTTGGCTTCTTTGGTTTTGATGGTAACAGAGGGGTTGCGGGCTACTTTTCTGGTTTTGACACTGTCCCTGAGGTAATATTGGAAATTAGAGGTGGCACAGGCTGTTTTGTTGGGTCTGAAATCTTTGAGGCTACAGAAAGTTTTGATGCCTATCAGTGGTTTAGGGACGGACAGTTGATTCCAGGTGCCAACGGAGCCAATTATGCCCCCACAACGGCTGGAGATTATTTTGTACGAGGTACCAAAGGGCCTTGTACCTATGATAGTAACACCATCCAGGCGCTATACTGTGATCCTGATGTTGTATTGGACAAAACGGTTGACAATGATGAAATCATGGAAGGGGAGACTGCAGTCTTTACCATCCGAGTACGAAACAATGGTGTGGGACCACTAACCAACCTTCAAATAACGGATAACATCCCGGCCGGACTAACCTTGGAAAATGCTTTTACCATCCACGGTAGCTGGAGCGGAAATACCTGGAATATTGGCACTTTGGACGGAGGTGATGTTGCTGAACTAGAACTAACGGTACGAGCGGATGAAATTGATATTCTGCCTTTGTTAAGCTTGGTCAATACGGTGACTAATACCCAAGACCAGACAGATGTCAATACAACACCGGACAACCCTACTGCATTGATTACCGTACACAATGACTCTGATAATGATGGCATACGTGATATTACGGATTTGGACGATGACAATGATGGGATCTATGATGAAGATGAATGTGACACCCTAGGCTTTAACATTGCCAATGGTGCTTCGCACAATAGTGCTTTGGTAAGTGTGGACAACTATTTGGTGATGGATATCTTTAGTATTGATAACTCATTCAACCTAAATATCAATGGCAATGATGTGGCCGGAGAAGTCCAATTTCAACTAGGGGCAACCGGAAATTTTGCACGATTTGTTGATGGCACCACATATGGCGAAGGAGGCAATCCAGATATTTGGACGGTTACCGGTACTAATGGCACTCCCATTCTACGTGTGGTCATCGATCAAGCTGGACAATTTCAAATTTTTGGAACAAGATCTACGAATGGACCACTGGAACCTATGGTATTGGACACCCCCCCCGCTCCCATTACTTGGAATCCAGCAGGAAGCAATACTATTACTATTGGTCAAGATGTAGTTGGACCCACTAATATGCGCGGGGTGTTGTTGACAGCCGGTTGTGATACTGACTCCGATGGCCTTCCCGATCATTTGGATTTGGATAGTGATGGTGACGGCTGTAGTGATGCCAATGAATTCTATAAAGATAATAATGCTGATGGTGGTGATGGCGGTGAATACGGTACTGGAGTCCCGGTAGTGGACCCTGCGGACGGTACCGTAAATGCAGCCTCCTATGTCCAAGTATTTGCCCCTGAAATTCTTTTGGGGAATTCTGCCCAGGATTTGAGTCAAGCCCCATTGAACGGACAGGCCATTAGCTTGGGGACCAGCTTTCAATATGTGATTACCTTTCAAAATACAGGCGATGACAATGCGACTAACTTTACCATTAGAAATATTCTTCCAGACAATGTGACCTTGGATGGTATTGACACCTCTGACGCTTCTGGAGTGACCAACACCACTCTTGATCCAGTCACCAATGAAATTATTTTTACGATCCCTGACAACCTGGTAGAAGTGGGCGACCCGGAATATACGATTAGAATTCTAGTTACCTTATCGGCAAACTGCTCTGAGTTCGTAAACGCCTGTTCGGATACCTTAATCAATGAGGCATATGCCACTTTTCAAGGAGTGACCAACCCAACGGTATTTACTGATGAACCCGGTTCTGCCAATTTTCCTTGTACTAACGTACCTGAAGTGGCCACCAATTCCGTTTCTGGAAACTTAGCAAATTGCAGTGAAGCACGCACCGTACAACTTTGTGGGGATGATGCCATACTAACGGCAGGAGCCGGCTTCGCCACATATACGTGGGCTTTGGACACCAATGGCAATGGACAAATTGATGGAACCGAGCCCCCCATCAATGATGGCGATCCTGATGGTGACCCGAGTACCTTATTAATAACGAATATTGGCAATTACATTGTAGAAAAATCGGGTGCTTCAGGTTGTGCCGATATGGTAGAACTGATTACCGTAGAACGATTTGGCACCACCCAGACCAATCCAGTCATTGACTTCTTCAACCAAGTCAATTCGGATAGCAATCCAGATAATGATTTACAGGGTGAAGTTGTTCAATGCGTAAATAGCGGGAATCCATTTCCAAAAATATTTCTATGTGGAGAAAACGATGAAGCCCTCATCCAGTTGGGAATTACCGATGCCCAAAGCATCGTTTGGCAACAGCTGGGAAGTTGTGACCCCTCCGCACCAGATCCAGGCGATGATTGCCCTAATACCCATAGTAGCTGTACTTGGACCGATTTGGCCACTCAAGACAATTATACCATAACCGATAGCGGAGAATATCGGGTGGTCATCAATTACCTTAATGGATGTTTTAGCCGTTTCCATTTCAATGTGTTCAAAAACACCTTGGACTTTGATGTGGAACCGCCAACAGACATTATCTGTGGTACACCGGGAAACATTCGAATTAGCAATATTGGTTCAGGATATGGCTTTCAGTTGATGGATGCTTCAAACGATAACATCGTTGTTCCTTTTTCCGATGACAACGGACCAAACTTTGATATAACAACTGCTGGCACCTATTATGTCCAGATTACACAGTTAAATCCTGTAACTGGAGATCCCATAGCTGGAGGTTGTATTTTTGAGACGGAGGATATTGGTATCTCTGAAAGAAATTATGACGTACAAATCAATCCTGTTGCTGCCGAGTGCGGTGCTTTAGGGGCGATTGAAATTCAGGCTTTGAACGTATTGCCCAATTATCGCTATGAGCTAAGATTCGATGATGGTAGTAATACGTTAGCAGCGCCTCCGGTGATAACAACTGATAACACACATACCTTTACCGATGTTAATTCTGGGGATTATATTGTTATTACAAGTACGGATGACGGGTGTACGAATACCCAGAATATCGAAGTCCCTGAGGTCCCCCAGTTAACCTTAACCGCAGTATCAACGGACAATATCACCTGTAATCCAGGGGTAATTACACTTACCCCAGATGGTGGGAATCCAAATCCAGATTATTATATGGCCGTTTGGAGTATAAATGGTGTGGACCAGTATACGGATCCACCAACTATTTCAGATATTCCTCCGGCACTTATACAAACCACAAATAACTTTACATACACGGATATTGCTGATGCGGGTACTTATGAATTTGTAGTTTTTGATGCCAATGACCCTAATGCCTGTTATGCCATTTCAAATCCTGTAACGCTTAACTACCTGGGAAGCCCTGAATTTGACCTTGTCAACACGACTCACACGCCTATTACTTGTGCAGATAGTGCCACTTCTACATTGACCGTTGTGGTTACCGGTGGAACGGCCCCTTATCAGTACAGTCTGGACGGTGTTAACTTTCAAAACGAAAATACATTTGTAAACCAAGCTGCCGGTTTTTATACGATCACAGTAATGGACTCCAGCGGTACACCTACCTCTAGATGTATTGAAACCTTGGATTATGAAATTGACCAACCTTTTAGATTGACAGCCTCGGCGGCCATTATTGAGGACGCCTCATGTAATCCCAGTGGGGCTTTGGTCAAAATTTTGAACCCCAATGGCGGTCAGGCCCCTTATCAATACAGTTTTGATGGAGGAGGCAGCTTTGGCAGCGTGGACGAAAGAAATCTTTTACCGGGCAATTATACCCTCTTTGTAGAAGATGCTTTAGGCTGTAGATATCCTATGGATATTACTGTCCCTACACCAGCTCCAGACCCAACACTATCCTATGCCGTCGATTATGATTGTGCTGGTCTAGGAACGATTACCATTTCCACGACCAATACCACCGATTTTGAGTATACCTATAGTTTGAATGGAGCCCCAAATACGCCAGAAGACAATAACATTTTTACTGGTGTCACCGACGGTGACCAGACCGTAACCGTTGCATATTCAAACACTACTACTCCAGACCAAACCACCTTGTTCTTTGAAGACTTTGGCGCGGGTCCTACCACACAAATTGGCGAAATAGGGCCGGATTATTGTTACGAGCCCCAGGATGGGTCGGTAACACCTTGTAACCGTGGTCCAGCAGGAATTTTGGTCAACGGGGAGTACACTGTAACCAATTTTGTAACCAACCCCGTAACCTTCTTTACCAGTCCCCAAGACCATACGGGATTGGCGGGTGGTAGATTCTTGGCCATCGATGTCAGTACTTTTTCCGATACAGGAAGTCCTGTATTGAATTCCGTCTTATGGACACGTGAAAATGTTGAAGTGTTGCCGAACGAAGAAATCACCCTAAATTTTTGGGCCTATAACCTTATGAATCTGGGTAGTGCAGGAAACAATCCTGAAGTGTTGATTGAAATATTGGATAATACAGGAACGATTATTCACAGCGTGGTGGCCTCGGACCCCACCGGCACGTTTACTGAAATACCTAAGAATACAAGTGATACCGACTGGCATGAGCGCACGGTAACCTTTAATCCAGGGGCAAACACGGAAATTGACATTGTTTTTAGGAATAATGTGAATAGCAACGATGGTAACGATCTGATTTTGGATGATATCACCGCTTTTCAGATACCCCCTGTATGTCCTACCAACCAAGATTTGGAAATTCCGGTGGCTGCCGATCAAGGGTTTAATGCCCAACTGCTCGCTTCCACTGACCCAAGTTGTTTTGGTTTTACTGATGGATTTATTCAGATGGAAGTATTGAATTTTGATGCGGGAGTTGGCTTCGAATATTCATTTGATGACATTAACTGGTCTGCCCCTACTTTCACCTCTCCGTTCAACACGCCAGCCAATCTTGGTGATGGCACCTATACGGTTTATGTAAGACGAGCCGGTGATGACTCCTGTAAGGTTGATTTTATGGCAACGCTAACGGAACCCACGGAAATTATTCCCGGCCTAACCCAAACAGCTGATTTTACTTGCTTTAATACCGGTGGGACCTTATTGGCTTCCGCAGCAGGAGGCAACCCTGCCTACGAATTCCAATTGGAAGATACTTCTGGTACCATAATACGACCTTATCAGACGGACGGGCAGTTCACCAACGTCCCTGACGGAGACTACCTTGTTCGCGTGCTCGACGATAACGCTTGTGAAGTCCTAATGCCATTGGCCAGTGCCGTGACCATATCACCACCAGCCAATATTGTCTTCACAGCTACCCCAACCGCATGCTATTCTGGCACAAATGATGGTTCCATTCAGGTTGATGTTACTGCGGGTAATGGAAACTATGAATTCAGGATAGATAGTGGACCATGGATTACCCCTTCTCCATCCGCAGCAGTCAGTCATACGTTCACAGGGCTTTCTGCCGGTAGTTATGATATCGAAGTAAGAGATCAATTGGGATGTCCCACAACGGCCAATACCCAAACTGTGGTCATCAACCCATTGCTGGAGCTTGATGTTGATATTACCCCTTTAAGTGCATGCAATAATGGATTGATTACAGCAAATGCAACGGGTGGAAACGGTACCCTACTATATGCCATAGTACCTGCAAATACAAGTCCAGCAGGTCTTTACAGTGCTACGAATACGTTAATTATCACTGATGCCATAGCAACGGCCAATCCAACTGGATTTGATGTGTATGTCCAAGACAACAATGGTGCTCCCGCCATTTGTACCCAGGTTCGTGAAGATTTTATCTTTACTCCAGTAACTACACTGTCAGTAAATGCCACACCAACAGACCCACTATGTTTTGATGGACTGGGCGAAATAGATATCACAGTAACAGGTGGAACAGCTCCGTATACCTATACCTTGGTCGATCTTTCTCCAGCGGATGGGATTGACTACGGTAGAAGCAACTCCAATGTTTCTACCTTGACATTGAATTATAGTGGTATTGGGATTGGGGATTATCAAGTTACCATAACGGATGCCAATGGTTGTACAACAACCTCAACCACAGAGACCATAAATAACGCCGTTGAGATTACAGCAGATATTACACCCATACTTCCCGCTACATGCACCAGTACTGTAGAAAGTGATTATGGTTTTGAATTTATAAACATAACAGGACCAACGGGTACAATCGAATACAGTAATGATGGAGGTACCACCTGGCAGACGTCAACTGAATTGAGGGGTACAGTTTCCAATCCAACTTTCTCAGGCACTGAGGTATTTCCATCCATACGGGTTGAAGTGGCACCCGGTGTATATTGTCAAAGGGATTTTGATAGATATATCATTCCTTTCCCATTGGATAACCTAGATATTACAATATTTCCACAAGTACTCAATTGCAATGACCTGCAGGTTACGGTACAAGGTAGTTTGGGGGATGATTCAATAGGTTATTTGTATACCTACACGGATGATCCAGCTAATTTTGGTACTTCAACTCCGGTTTGGACGGCAAGGATTCCTACAGGAACTCCTTATACTTGGGCAAATATTGATCCAACCACTCCGGCATTACCCGGTTTACCTTTACTAGTGCCTGGTAGAACATACGTTTTTTATGTTCAAGATGGTTCAGGATGTATCCGTCAGAGTAATGTGAATGTAAATGATGTACCTTCCGTTAATTTACCAATAGAAATAGTATCTGACGTAACCCCAAGTTGTGATGGTGCAGCGAATGGAAGTATTACATTTAGCTTAAATCCGGATACCGCGTATCCCAATATGCGCTGGGAAATTTATGAGCTAGGTAATGCGACGCCAATTGAGGTTAGTGGAGGTGGTGCTACAGCAGTAAATGTTGCTTATAACAGTACTGTTACTACAACGCTACCCCTAGCTGAAGGGGAATACTATATAGACGTCATTCAAGTGGATGGAAGCAGTGTAGATGCCTGTAGGGGTGCAAGTGAGAATGCTTATGTACCAGAATTGGCAGCGTTAAATGCGACTGCAAGTGTTGATAGGGACATCTCTTGTAACCTGCCCGGCCTAATTGCCATAACAGGAATTTCCGGTGGGGGTGGCGCTCCTTATCGTTATGATGTTAGCGGCCCAGCTGGATTTACTACGTTGACCGGCACTTTGGACAATCCTGTTGAAATTCCAGTAAATTCACCGGCAGGTAATTATACAGTTACTTTATTTGATCAATACGGGTGCTCCTTTGTTACCAATACCGTTCCATTGACTTTATCGCCCAACCCAACTTTAACGGTAAGTCATGATAATTGTGTTGATCCAATTACGGTGACGGCGGTTGGCGGTTCGGCAGTAGGCAACCTTCGTTATGCCATGGTGGCCCATGGAAGTCCTGCGCCAACAACCTATGAGGACAATAGTGGAATCTTTACTAATGTTACCCCTGGCGCCTATGATGTATATGTGATGGATGGCAACGGTTGTACTGCATTGGAAAGCAACTTTGCAGTTAATCCCGTACTATCAGCAAATGCTACCCTGACCAAATTATTGGATTGTACGGCTTCTCCCGATGCCACTATTGGTATTGAGATTTTAGACGGTTCTGGAAATTATGAATATAGTATTACAAACACAGCTGGTGCACCAGCTGTGCCACAGGGACCAGTTCCATCCAATACCTTTAATTATCAAGCTCCACTATCGGGTGACTATACGATAACCATTTATGATACGAACACCCCTAGCAATACTGACTGTGACAGGGTATTTGTTATTAATGTACCGGACAGAATTGAACCAATAATAAACCATCCAGCTATTGTTGCAACAGATGTCACCTGTTTTGGGGCAAATGATGGAACAATAACTATTTCCACAACCAATGGTGCAGCGGCACCCTACACCTTCGAGATAACGTCTCAAGATGGTGGAGCCGTAAGTATTTTACCAACAAGTACAACAGGTAACTCCGCCACCTTTACGGGCTTGGGACCAGCAACAGCTGGTGGTTATATAGTGACGGTGACCGGGGACGCGGCAACCAATAATTGCTCGGTTAACAGCGCTGTTATACCGATTGTTGAACCGACTATTATTAATGTGCCAGCACCGACAGTCGCCCAATTTGGTTGTACATCGGGAAATACTACCAACAATGCTTCCATTACCATTTCCGGTGTAGTCGGTGGTAGTTCGAATTTCATTCGCTATGAATTCATTGAAGAGGATGATCCCAATACCGTTGCCATTGAGGCGCCTGATACCGTGCAATCGGGAACCAATGCAACATACATAGAAACCAACCCTGATGGAGGGGTGTATACGATAAACGTTTATGATGATCAAGGTTGTTTTGGCAGCACTACGGCAACTATAGCACCTTTTGATGTTTTAGGTACACCAACCATTCATGTAGACGATCCACTTAGCTGCACAAGCTCAGGTGAAGACATTAGCATTGATATAGTGAGCAGTCTGACAAGTTTTGCTACAGACGCCAATAACTATAGATTTAGACAATTACCAGCAACTACCTTCGGGCCTTTGGGTGACAATACTTTCAATGATTTGACTCCTGGAGTATACACCTTTGGAGTACTAAATGTAGCAACAGGCTGCGAAATTTTTGTAGAGCATACTGTTTCAGATCCGAATACTTTTGATATTGTAGTAAGTAATATCGTCGATGTGGTTTGCTTTGGCGATGATGGTAGTGTTGATGTAACGGTCACGGATGCCACATACGTTGGGAATTACAGTTGGGAGATATTGAATGACGATGGAAGCTCCACCACAAGATTGGACGATGAAGGAACCCTAACTGGTTCCGGAACAATTACTACTATTCCGGTTGCCGGCGGCAGTTATATTGTTAGGGTCACCCAAGATGCCTTCCCTGAATGTTTCCAAGAAAGGGCATTTACCATTACTACCCCTTCGGCCCCTATTGATTTAGATCCTGTTGCTTTGACCGATGTTGGTTGTACCAATGATCAAGGCGCAGCCCTTATTGCTCCGACAGGTGGGGAAGCACCATATACCATCACCTTAACCCCTAGCGTGGGCACTCCAATCACCGTGGCAAATGTCAATGCACATCTCTTTCAATCGCTTTCTGCGGCCCAATTTAGCATTACTGTGGTCGATGCAAGAGGTTGTACAGAGGTATTTACCAACCACTTTATATTGGAATTACCAGACCCAATTACAGGAAGCATTTCCGGTACCGCGTTGGTATGTGAAGGGGATACCGATGCTTCCATTACAGTGTCTATAAACCCCAGAAATGTAACACCCGATTATCGCTATGTTTTGGAATCCTATAGTGACGCTACTAGGACCACATTGCTAACTACCTCCGCTTCTCAGACCACACCGATATTTAACAATCTGGGTGCTGGATTTTATACGGTCGTAGTTACCGATGATATGGGATGTACCGAAAGTTTTGATGAAAACATCATAGCGCCTGTGGAAGTAGAGGCCCAATTGGTCACCAGTAGACCGATGAGCTGTCAATTAGGCGCTGAACTGTTACTAGTTGCTTCGGGAGGTCAAGCCCCTTACACCTGGAGTGCTGACATCAACGGTCCTTTTGTTGCAATGAACAATGTTCAGGGCATAGGTACGCATGGGTTCACCAACGTAGTTGCTTCTGCGAATAGTTACCAATACTATGTACGTGACATGGATGGTTGTATTTCAGCTATTTCCAATGGCGTGGTCATAACAGCTCCTGAGACGCTCACCGTTTCTCTGAATACCAATGCGGCCACTATTAATTATACAGGTGATAGTACTGCCTTGATAGAAGCTGATGCCAATGGCGGCCTAGGTAATTATCAATATGCCTTGTTCAGGGATATGGCAGCAACCGATGAAGTACGACCCAATCAATCCGACGGAACATTTGCTGATCTTCCCATGGGTACCTACTACGTTCGCGTACAAAGTGAGGATTGTGAAACCATCTCCGGTGTTATCCAAATAGATGAACCCACGCCTTTGGTTGTAGTTCCAACCATAACTGAAATCAGTTGTTTTGATACTACGGATGGCGCCATTACCCTTGATGTCCAAGGAGGAGTGGGCGACTATCAGTTTGCCATTTCACCAAACCTTGATCAGTTTGATGATGAAAATAGTTTTGATGAACTTTCACCAGGGGGCTACATTGTTATCATACAAGATGGCAATGGCTGTTTTGAAGTGGTGGAATTCGAATTGATTGCACCGGACCCAGTAGAGGTGAGTTCAATAGCCGTTACAGACGAAATCTGTTTTGAGAGTGCCGATGGCACCGTGACCATTGAGGTCATTGGCGGAACGGCACCTTACTTTACCAGTTTGAACAGTAATGCGGATGCGGACTTTGCACAAGATGTATTCCAATACTCAGATTTGGCCAGTGGTAACCATGTACTATTTATTAGGGATGCCAATGGATGTGAAACCACTGAGTTCTTTGAAGTAAATCCTGGAGAAAATCTTGCGGGAGAAGCCGTTGTAGAATACATCTGCGAAGATGGTATCACCACAAATAGGGTGAGTATCGCATTTGAAGACCAGACCGTTGCTGCCGATGTTTTATATGGCCTGGATACAAGTGACCCCAATGAAATGGTGATAGATGGTGTCTTTGAGGGCCTTACGGCAGGTGACCATTTTATTACGGTACTACATAGCAACGGATGTCCTGCAACTTATGATTTCAATATTACGGAATTCGAACCTTTGCGACTGCAATTGACCGAAAGTAACATCAATACCATTTCTGCATTAGCCACGGGAGGTTCAGGCAATTATACCTTTGCGATCAATGACAGAACGGCCACCAATGACTCCATTTTTTACATCACCGAAACGGCCACGTATACCATTACCGTTATGGACGAAAATGGATGTATTGTTTCAGGTGAAATTTTCATAGAGTTCATCGACGTAGAGATTCCTAATTTCTTCACGCCTGATGGGGATGGAAATAATGATACTTGGGCGCCGAGAAATATTGAACAATATGATAATATCTTTATCAAGATTTATGACCGGTATGGTAGGACCTTATATCAGTTTAGAGGAAATGAGGATGACTGGGATGGTCAGTATAATCTTAGTGACTTGCCAACAGGTGATTATTGGTATATTATAAAACTTAATGGCATTGAAGATGAACGAGAGTTCATAGGGCACTTTACCCTCTATAGATAATTCCAAAGGACTATAAGAAGTACGCCAGTCATAAAATGTAATCCGTTTTATGGCTGGTGTTACTTTTTTGGGCATAAACCACAGAATATGAAGGCTATGCAACAAACTTTACGGTTTGGATTCTAGCCAAGGTAAATTAGCTTAAATAACCAAAATAGTACTCTTAGGGCTAATTTTAGATGAAGCAACTTTTTCTACTCTTTATACTTTTAAGCAGCTCCATTGGTTATGCGCAATTAAGTGATTTGCACTATTTACCGCCTCTTCGGCAAGGGGCAAATAATGCTGCAATCAGGGATCAAGCTATCTATCTCTCTACACCGGAGACCACCGCATTCACGGTTAACGCGTACCGGGGTACAAATACAGCCCCTATTGCGACCTTCTCAATATCCAATGTAAGTCCAGCCATTTATACACTTGCCGACGGAAACAATAATATTACCCTTGTAGATGATAGCAATACCGGAGTGGTTCTAACCAATAGTGGTTTGAGGTTTGAAGCACCTGGAGGAAACAATTTCTATGTGAACTATCGTGGAAATTCAAATTCCCAGGGCGCCTCTTTAACATCAAAAGGAAGGGTCGCCCTAGGTCAAAATTTTAAATGGGGAGGAGTTCCGAACTTAGGCTCGGAAAATTCTAAATCAAATACGCTCGGTATCATGGCCACCGAGGATAATACGACCATTACCCTTTCTGGATATGATCCAGATTGTGAATTTCGAGTAGGTACCAATAGGGCAGGTATTACGGCTGATTCATATACCATAACACTGGATGAAAACGAGTCTTTTGTTTTTGAGACTTACATAGGTACCGCTCCTACTCCAGCACATGAAAGGGGATGGATTGGTGCATCAATTATTTCGGATAGAGATATCGTTATCAGCAATGGGTCAATGAATTATGGTAGGCAAGCTGGTTCGTCCAATAGGGATGCGGGCATAGACCAACCCGTGCCTGAAAACCGGTTGGGAAAAGAATATGTTTTTGTTAGAGGAAATGGAAATAGTAATGGGTGGACTGAATTCCCTTTGATCATTGCCATTGAAAATAACACTCAAATTTTTGTCAATGGTTCCGCAACGCCCATTGCAACTTTAAATAATGGGGACTTCTTTGAAATTCCCAGTAGCAACTATTCTTCCAACTCCGTAGGGGCAAATATGTATGTGGAAACTTCGAAAGATGTTTACGCATATCAGTGTATGGGAGGTTCTACACAGGCCTATACACAAGGATTGAATTTCGTAGCCCCTGTTAATTGTCTTTTACCCGATACTATGGACAATATCCCCAATATAACTGATGCCGCTGGGATTACCATTACAGGGGGCGTAACGATCATTGCAGCTACCACAACACCGGATGCCAATATTACTGTCACGGACGGAAGCGGAACAGTTGCCCTTCCCGCATCTTCGCCGGTTGCCGGAACCACAGATTGGAAAACTTTTTATATTCCCAGTCTAACGGGAAATGTCAGCGTACAATCTACAGGACCCGTAGCCGTGGGATTCTTCGGTTTTAATGGGGCAAGAGGTGTTGCTGGATATTATTCCGGTTTTGATACGGTGCCTGATATTGATTTACAAATTACTGGGAACAGTTGTCTTCCTGGAGCTGTATTGGGGATTGCCAGTGGTGAGAGTTTTGACGACTATCAATGGTTTAACGATGGTATATTAATTCCCGGAGCTACCTCGCCTTCATACACAGCTACTGTTGCAGGTGATTATTTCTTAAGGGTGACCAGGGGGCCCTGCACCTATGATTCCAACTCCATCGCCGTTTATTATTGTAATCCTGATATTGCGGTCAACAAGACCGCTGATGTTACTTCATTGAATGAAGGGGATATTGTAAACTTCACCATTACCCTGCAAAATTTCGGTATCGACCCCGCTACAAATTTAGTTGTCACTGATGTGATGCCCAGTGGCCTTTCAATTGTATCGACCACACCATCACAAGGTACGTGGTCCAATCCCAACTGGAGTGTGGGGACACTGAATGCCGGTCAACTGGAAACAATAACGATCAGCGCAACTGTGGATGCCAACAACTCCATCATACCTGTACAACCAATAATCAATACGGCAACCAACAGTCAGGACCAAACGGACAACAACATCACCACAGATTCCCCTACGGTTTCACTGACCATATTCAACGATTTTGACAACGATGGTGTGGTTGACGTTACTGATTTGGACGATGACAATGATGGCATTTTAGACACCGTTGAAAATCCCAATAATATGGATGTCCTTTGGGTTACCAATGGAACACCAGGCACGGAAGAACAAAATACCATAGATAAGCTTACAGCTTTTGGATACAATGTAACCGTAGTTGACGATAATGTTGGTGGTGATGCCAGTAACTATTCAGTAACCTTTGTTTATGAGGATGTATTTAGTGGAGATGCCTTTGCAAATGTCGCAAATTTGACCACTACAACAAGAGGTGTTTTAACCAGTGAACCTGCCTTGCATGATGAGGTTCTTGGTGCCAGTACCGGAGGAAATGGAAGTTCAACCAGTGTTAACATTGTACAAAATACCCATCCAATAACCAATGGCCTTCTTCTTGGAAGCTATGATATTGGTGATGCCACTTACTATGGAAACGGTTTAACCACAGGTACCGTTCTTGGTCGAGACCCCACTGCTAGTGAAGGGTCTTTGGTAGTTTGGAACCAAGGAGATGCTATGGAGGTAGGAAATGCCCCTGGAAAAAGGGCAATTGTTCCTCATGCCAATGGTAGTGGAGGGTTTAACGCTGCCGGTGAAAATTTGCTCATCAATGCGATTCTATGGACCGCCGGACTTGATACGGATAATGATGGATTGCCCGACATGTTGGATGGCGATAGCGATGACGATGGATGTAGTGATGCCAACGAAGCCTACAGTGATGCAAATGCCGATGGTGGAGACGGTAATGAATACGGCACAGGCAATCCACCTCCCACAAATGGTAATGGAACCGTTACAGCAGCTTCATACCCTACCCCAGCGGATAATGATACCAATACCGTTTTTGATTTCCAAGAAGCTGGAGTAATACCAACGATAACAGTGCAACCTACGGATCAAAGGGTTTTTATCGATAACGATGGGGCCTTCAACCTAACGGAAACCGGAACGGATGGGTACCAATGGCAGGTGAGCACGGATGGAGGCACAAATTTCAATAATATCACTGACGGTACGGATTATTCTGGAACCCAAACCAGTACCCTGACCATCCTCTCCCCTGATTTAGATAAAAATGGTTTTATCTATAGGGCCGTGTTAAGCAGTGATACCTACATTTGTGACGTATCCATATCAGATGAAGCAGTTCTCAATGTAGGGCCTGCAACGATTATCACAAATAGAAGAATTACGTTTCGGGTAAACAAAAACTGATTTAATGGTAGTATGTCAACCTAAGCTTTTTGTTTTGGTGTAACAAAAAAGGAGGAATGTCGTCTTATTCGTATCAACCAAAAAACGATACTTCCTTTGGAAACCATACTTGCGGTCAATAACCTTACAAAAAAGTTTGGCTATTTAACAGCCGTTAAAGACCTATCCTTCACCATAGAAAAGGGTAACGTATACGGCATACTTGGCCCCAATGGCAGCGGTAAATCCACCACTTTGGGCATCATTCTCAATGTAGTCAATAAAACGGCTGGGGATTTCAGCTGGTTTGACGGAACCATTTCCACCCATGAGGCGTTAAAAAAGGTGGGGGCCATTATAGAGCGCCCTAACTTTTACCCTTATATGTCAGCGGAAAAAAATCTGAGCCTTGTCTGTAAAATCAAGGAAGTTCCGAAAGACAAAATTCTAGAAAAACTGGAATTGGTAGGATTACTGGAAAGAAAGGATAGCAAATTCAAAACGTATTCCTTGGGCATGAAACAGCGTCTAGCGATCGCTTCTGCCCTGCTTAATGATCCAGAAATTTTGATTTTGGATGAACCTACCAATGGACTAGATCCCGCAGGAATCCATCAAATTCGGGAAATCATCAAGAAAATTGCATCCCAAGGAACCACAATTCTTCTGGCATCCCACCTCCTTGACGAAGTAGAAAAAGTTTGTTCGCATGTGGTGATCCTCCGAAAAGGTGAAAAATTATATTCCGGCCCAGTGGATAGTATGCTTGCGAGCCATGGCTTTTTTGAATTAAGGACGGAAAATATGGATGCGCTAAAAGACCTGCTTTCCAAACATGCCAGTTTTGGTAATCTTGTTGGGGAAAATGGCACTATGACCGCCTACCTCAAAGAAGAAATGAATGCTGAAGAATTGAACAAAATGCTATTCGAGAAGGGCATCGTACTATCACATTTGGTAAAGCGAAGGGAAAGTCTAGAGGAACAATTTTTAACCTTGACCAAAAACTCCTAAGCCATGGTAAGATTATTACAAATAGAGTTTATTAAACTTTGGAACAACAGGGCTAGCAAGGTACTGATCATTTCCTACTTTATGATATTGACCTCAATAGCACTTATTGCGGCGATTAAGTTCGATATAGGTCCGGTAAAATTTCATTTGGCAGAGGTGGGTATTTTTAATTTTCCCTACATCTGGCATTTCAACACTTTTGTGACCGCTTTTTTCAAACTATTCCTAGCCATTGTCATTGTATCCATGATGGCCAATGAATATAGCAACAAGACCATAAAACAAAACCTTATTGATGGGCTTTCCAAAAAAGAATTTATCCTATCAAAATTTCTTACTGTACTTTCATTTGCTGGAATTTCTACGGCATTTGTATTTGTGGTATCCTTAGTATTAGGATTGGTGTATTCCGATTTTAATGAGCTTTCCATCATATTTTCGGATTTGGAGTTCGTATTGGCCTTCTTCATAAAACTAGTCGGTTTTTTCTCCTTTTGTTTATTCTTGGGCATATTGGTAAAGCGTTCCGCATTTGCTCTTGGTTTTTTAATTCTATGGCAAATTTTGGAGGGCATTATTCGGGGGTTGATTCGCTGGAAATTATTTGATGGTGACACCACGGAATGGATAATGGGTTTCTTTCCACTGCAATCCATGTTCAATCTAATAAAGGAACCCATAACCCGACTGGAGGCAGTTCAAACCGTTGCGAATCAAGTTGGTGAATCCATCGAACTTAACTACCATGTACATTGGTATGAATTTCTTATCGTAATCGCTTGGACCTTGACTTTCGTGTATTTGTCCTATGCCTTATTAAAAAAGCGGGATTTGTAGCAGGCAGTTCCATTTGGGAATCCAAGTCTAAAATTTGAACGGTGGCAGGTGTGCATGATGGCTTTTTTGAGTTGTAAAACCAGGCCATAGGGCACGAAAAAGACAAAATGTGCACCTGAAAGAATATTTTGCACTGGATTTTCAAACCCAATAGAAGTTCCTTATCTTACAGTGTTCGATGGATGCTGTATGATGAAAAAATTGCTCCAATTTTGCGCGTTTTTTGCAATGGCTTTTGGTTTTGCCCAGGAATGTCCGGACTTAATCAATCCTGTGGATGGCGAAACCGACGTTCCTGTTGATGCTACCATAACTTGGGAAGCGGTACCAGGGGTGCCTGCTTATGAAATTCGTCTGGGCACAACCCCTGGAGGTAATGATCTTGCCGATGCCGTTGTGGGCAGTGCTACTTCATTTACGCCCCCTTTGGGCCTTCCTGAAAATACCCAAATATTTGTCACTATAGTCTTAAGTTTCTTTGGACAGGGTGGCGGCGCGGATATTGTATGTGATGCGCAGTCATTTACCACGGAGGATGTGACCACTCCTCCTGGTTGTACCCAAATGGTAGTACCTATGGATGGGGCTACTGGGGTAAGCGTTTTTACCAATATTTCTTGGTTGTACGCCCCCCGAGCAACGAGTTATGATATCTCTATAGGAACCGCTCCTGGCCTTGGTGACCTGTTTATGGTGAACGATATCGTTAGTCTCAATTTTTTCCCTCCAGTTGAATTTCCTCCCAATACCCAAATTTTCGTGGAAATTACACCGAAGAACGAAAACGGTCCCAATCCAATATGCCAAGAATTTAGTTTCACCACCCGTGAAGTGGCACCACTGCCAAGTTGTACAAATCTGATAAGCCCTGTAAACGGTTCGGTCAATATCCCTTTAACTCCATTTCTGGAATGGAATGCCGTGCCTGGAGCAACAGGTTATAGGGTAAGTATTGGATCAACATCCGGTGGCACGGACATCCTAAATAACGCCGTATTCAATACAACTTCGACCTTCGTTATCGAGTTTGATCCAAATCAAACCTTCTTTATTACCATCATTCCCTTCAATGACTCGGGTGACGCCATTGGGTGTGGAGAAGAAACCTTTTCAACCCTTTTGGGCTGTGGCCCTTTTTTAGATACCACTACTGGAGAGTTTGTTACCCTAAGTCCGGATATAACCCTCCCAGAGGTTTTTTCGTTTTGTGAAAATGCCGATCCCCTTACCGTTATGGCCCCTCCCGGAGCCGATGGCTACCGATGGTTTAGAATCGATCCTTTTGGAGGGAACACTGCTATGATTTCCGAGGAGACTGAGGTGACCATAAGTGAGACCGGAGAATACTTTTTGGAAGCCTTTAATATTGTTTCTCAGCCAGGGGGTGTTATTGAGTGTCCCACGGTTTTGGAATTTGACGTAGTATCCTCTGAAATCGCTACCATAGACAATCTTGATATCCGCGATACTGCATTGGGATTGGAAATAACGGTGAATGTATCCGGCATTGGCGACTACGAATACGCCATTGACAACATAGATGGCCCCTATCAGGACAGCAATGTTTTCAGGGAAGTGACGCCCGGAACGCATACCCTTTATGTTCGTGACAGGAATGGATGTGGCATTGTACAAGAAACTTTTGAACAAGATTTAACCGTGGAGGGTTTTCCCAAATTTTTCACCCCAAATGGAGATAATGTCAACGACTTTTGGCAATTTATCCAACCTATTGCAGGGCAAACCATAGTTCTTGTCAGCATTGAAATTTACGATCGTTATGGCAAACTGCTAAGGCAAATCGATCAGGATTCCCAAGGATGGGACGGCACCTTTAATGGCAGACCACTACCATCTGGTGGGTATTGGTTTAGGGCCGTGGAAGATGATGGTGATGTGGTACGAGGGAATTTTACGTTAAAACGCTAAGTTCACCTTACCCTTTTGTACTTTTACCTGGTACTCGGAGTATAAAGAATCTTCATCACCGTTTTATCATAATCAATAATGAAATTTAAGGTAGTTTCTGATTTCAAGCCTACGGGTGACCAGCCTCAAGCCATAAAACAACTCGCGGATGGTATTTTATCCGGTGACCCACACCAAACATTACTAGGAGTTACGGGATCGGGAAAAACATTTACGGTCGCCAACGTGGTAGCGGAAGTACAACGCCCTACCCTGGTTCTCGCCCATAATAAAACTTTAGCAGCACAACTGTATTCCGAGTTCAAACAATTTTTCCCCAATAGTGCGATAGAATATTTTGTTTCATATTATGACTATTATCAGCCGGAAGCCTACATACCAACAAGCGGTACGTATATTGAAAAGGATTTATCCATAAATGAGGATATTGAAAAGTTGCGCTTGAGCACTACCTCTTCCCTCCTATCTGGCAGAAGGGATGTACTGGTCGTGGCTTCGGTATCATGCCTATATGGAATTGGCAACCCTATTGAATTTCAGAAAAATGTGATTTCCATACATCGAGATCAGGTGATTTCAAGAACTAAGTTTTTGAGACAATTGGTACAAAGCCTTTATTCAAGGACTACGGCAGATTTTAGAAATGGAAATTTTAGGGTAAAGGGAGATGTGGTTGACGTTTTTCCAGGATATGCGGACCACGCTTTTCGCATTCATTTTTTTGGGGATGAAATTGAGGAAATTGAAGCGCTAGATCCCCATAATAACGCTGTAATCGAGATTTATGATAGTCTAAACATCTATCCTGCGAATATGTTCGTGACTTCTCCGGATATTCTGCAAAATGCTATTAGGGAGATTCAGGATGATTTGGTCAAACAGGTAGATTATTTCAAGGAAATAGGTCGACCCTTGGAAGCCAAACGTTTGGAAGAACGCACCAATTTTGATTTAGAAATGATTCGAGAGTTGGGTTATTGCTCTGGAATTGAAAACTATTCAAGGTATTTGGATGGAAGACAACCTGGTACACGCCCCTTCTGTTTGCTTGATTATTTTCCTAAGGATTATGTAATGGTCATCGACGAAAGTCATGTGACCATTCCGCAAGTACATGCCATGTACGGAGGGGACCGTTCCAGAAAGGAGAATTTGGTGGAATATGGGTTTCGACTGCCTGCGGCATTGGACAATAGACCCCTAAAGTTTGAAGAATTTGGTGCCCTACAGAATCAAGTAATCTATGTAAGTGCTACTCCTGCCGAGTATGAATTACAACTGAGTGAAGGGATTTATGTGGAACAGGTCATTCGTCCGACAGGATTGTTAGATCCTACGATAGAAGTTCGCCCAAGTATGAATCAAATTGATGATTTAATTGAGGAGATACAACAAAGGGTCGAACTGGATGAACGTACTTTGGTCACCACATTGACCAAGCGGATGGCCGAGGAATTGGTCAAGTATTTAAGCCGTATAGATATCCGTTGTCGTTATATCCATAGCGATGTGGATACTTTGGAACGGGTGGAGATTATGCAGGATTTACGTAAAGGCATTTTTGATGTATTGGTGGGCGTAAATCTGCTAAGGGAAGGCTTGGACTTGCCTGAAGTTTCTTTGGTTGCCATTTTAGATGCTGATAAAGAAGGTTTTTTACGTAGCAACCGTTCGCTAACCCAAACGGTAGGTAGGGCCGCAAGGAACTTAAACGGCAAGGCTATAATGTATGCCGATACCATCACCGATAGCATGCAAAAAACCATTGACGAAACAAATTATAGAAGGGAAAAGCAGATGGCCTACAATACTGAAAATAATGTTATCCCAAAGGCTTTGAACAAAAGCTTGGACAACGCTCTGGCCAAAAACTCCGTCTCTACCTACCATTTTGAAAAAGAAGCATTACGCGCTGCTGAACCTGATTTGGAATATTTAACGCCCGAACAAAGGGAAAAACTAATTCGCGACAAGCGAAAGGCGATGGAAAAAGCGGCTAAAGAGCTGAATTTTATGGAAGCCGCCAAGTTAAGGGATGAAATCAAAATATTGCAAGAACAGGATTGAATGCTCCAATTAGTATTGATTTTTTAGGATTGGGCACTCAATAATTCAGGCCTTTTCTAATTGCAATCGAAAGGTTGTCGGGTTGGTCTATCCAGGGCAAATGGCCGGCTTCTTCAATGCTTGCAAAGTTTGCTCTTGGAACTTCCGCGGCCCATTTTCGGTTGATGTGGTTTCCCATATCCAAAAAATCGTGGTCTCCCATAATTATGGAGACTGGATAAGGTTTATTTTTAAATTCCTTTATAAAATTCCAACCGTTTTTGGGGTAGGTGTCCTTAGTCAATCCATATACATTACCCTTGTACAAGGCCTTACCATTATTTAGCCTATGCCATTTACCAACATCATGGAGCATCCTTGTGGCAAAATCAATTCTATTCTTTATCGTTTCCTCTTTTGAGGAAAAACTGAAAACGTCCTTTATAAGATCATTTTTACGTAGTTCCTGTTCTACATCGCCCCGTTGGCTAAATTTCTTAAAAGCTTTTTGTGAGGCTTTCAGCAATGCTGTGTCTTGTTGGGGAAAAGGATTTTTGAGGTAGGCAGGACTTACCAATACTAGTTTTTCCACATGTTCCGGATAGCGTTGGGCATAGGCACCCGCCAGCACGGCTCCCATAGAATGTCCTAAGAGTTTTAGCTTATTGACCCCAAGTTCCCTTCTCAAAAGTTCAACATCCTCAATATGCTGTTTATAGGTTATGAGTGAGTCCGGAAAGGGCGAACGCAGGGAACCCCGCTGTTCATGGGCAAAGAATTTGTATTCCTTTTCCAGCTCCCGCACCATTTCGATCATGCCATTGTGTTCTGCGCCCCATCCACCATGGAGCAGTACCACTGTATCAGTGCCTGTACCGAATTCCCGTACATAAATCTGAGGGTCCTTAGACCAATTTCCAGTGGACAGAAACCAGCTTTCCATTGTGGACATACCATTTTGGTTATTGATGATTGGGCTTTGCTGTTGTTTTTCATTTTGTTTCGAACAGGATGTAATACCTATACATAAGGTGAGGAAAAATAATGTCACAAAACTATCTTTCATAATTATTGATTAAAAAGTGGTTGTTTGATTCTTTCTACCCTAAATGAAGGGTAGTGCCAAATCATCAGGCAGAAAATTACTGGTATTGGAATTGTAAAGGTTCCGTACCCCACCACCAAGGAAATAGCGTTCAAACGAAAATTAGAACTCAACTTGTCTTTCAATCGTTGGTCTCAAGCTTATCGTTCTACTCTGGCGATAAACCCCCAATTCGAATGTTGATTTCTTCCTAGATATCGAAAACCCTTTCCGAAAAAGTCAGCATCCCCCTCTGCAATGACCACAAGTTCATTGTTTCCTTTTTTTAGGGGAAGACCAACCGTATATGTACCATCAAAGACACGTTCGAATTTTATGTTTTTGTTTGTATAGAGGGTATTTCCATTAAGCATGATTTTGATACGTCCGACAAAATCAAAATGGAGGTGTTGAATGGTCGCATTATTGGATTCGATTTTCGTCTTGGCAACGACTACGCCGTTTGGATATTCAAAGTATCGGGCAAAGTTCACATAGGCATCCTCAGGGACATTAATGGGCTTCCAATCATTGAGGGCTTGGGCCCGCTCCAGAATACTTTCAAAATGATGTTCCGTTGTGTCCCGAGAAAACTGTTTGGATATTTCCCATTGGGTCAAAAAGCCTGTTTTAGGCTGTGTGTTCTTCAGCATTTCAGAAGCGGCCAATGGGCGATACATAATATTGGCAAAATAGGATGGGCCGAAAAGGCTTCTGAGCAACAGCTTTCCGCCACTCATAGGGTTTACTAAAATGGGTATGTCCATTTCTGGATCGGACGCTCCATGGACGAAGACCTTCAAGTTATTGCCTCTGACTTCAAAGGCGGCATGGAACCATTCCATTGATTCTATATCAGCAGTGGTCTCATACATTGGATAATTATAAAAAACCCAACTCAGCGCACCGTTATAGATAGGAATGTACTGTATTGCCTCCTTGGTATTTCCCAATCCGGGGCGAAAATAGATGAACTGATAATTCAGTCCGTCTTTGGCATGGAATCCCAATCCAGACATCACCATTCCAGCAATATCCATCTCTATCCTGAAGTTCTCGGTGTTTATCCCCTCCAACACTGCCATGGAACGGTGAGTACCGTCTAGCATCAAAGCTTTTTTCCCTTTGAAAATGGTATCCATGACGATTACCTCTTCATTGTCCTCGGAGTATACCTTATATTCCCCTGTTCGGAAGATGGATTTTTGGGCATTTACAGTCATTGCTGCCAACATTACGATAAACAGTAAATTAGTGTAACGAATCACCATAGTGTTTGTCTTTATGAATATGGTTCCAAACTATCAATACCCTTGCTTGGGGCATTGTCATTTTCAAACCATTTTCCATTCATTTTAGAAGCACATTTACAAAACGCTGATAATCAATAAAATGACGGTATTAGATAAAGAGCTTTTAAAGGATATTAAAAAAAGGATTGCTAGGGAAGCGAATCTTAAGGACACGGAAACTTGGTCCCAAAAAGACTTTGACTTTCTCACCTATTTCATTGAGGAACGTAGCGGTTGTAGGCTAAGCGTGTCCACCTTAAAACGCATCTGGTCGAACAACCATCAACGCCTTCCCCACATTTCGACACTTGATGCCTTGTCCAAAACGGCATTTGGCAAAGACTGGCAAGGTCTTAAATCCACCACGCTATCCAAAAACGTTGAGAAAAAAGGCAACCTGTTTAGCAACAACTTTGTTGGGCATTTAAAAAAATTCAATAAGACAATAGTTGGCCTATTGTTACTGATTCCTTTGGTTTTGGTTTTCATTGCAGGCGCCAATGCACTTCAAAAAAAAAGGCATACTACAAAAGAATTGACCAATGTAACTTTTGACCATAAAAAAACGCTTGACAATAAATTACCAAACACTGTGGTCTTTACCTATGATATTGAGGCAATTGATGCCAGCCGCTTTTTTCTACAGCAAAGTTGGGATTCATCCAGAAAGGTGGAGATTTTTAAGGGTACACGAGAGCGGACCGATATCTATTACATTCCGGGCTACTTTACCGCCAAGCTTTTTGCAGACGATAACATTATCAAAGAGATGCCTGTTCATATCGTGTATGAGGATTGGTTCATCGCGGCAAGACAGCCGATGTCCAAAATCTTCACTTTTGATAAGAATCTTTGGCCAAAGAAAGATTATTTGTCAATAGACCAAGAAACACTTGAAAAGAAAGGAATTGACGTGCACAAGGATTTCCAATTGGCCTATTACTACGTTAAAGATTTTATGGTCGATGGTGATAACCTCGCCTACAAAGGTTCGTTCAAAATGAATGCTCTGGAAAACGTGGATTGCCCTATTTTTAACGTTCACCTACAAGGAACGGATGGCTACTATTGGATTATGATGGGAAATAAGGGGTGCGGTAGTGAACTTCAGATCAAGGTTGGGGATAAATTACATGATGGAAAAACCCAAGACCTTACGCAACTTACGGTCCCAATGTACGAATGGAACAGTTTTGAAGTCCGGACCGTCCACAGGGAAATGTATCTTAGCCTGAACGGAACCGAAGTCTTGACGACTTCGTATGAGAAGGCTATTGGTGATATTATGGAACTGAGTTTTTTCTTCAACGGCTTGGGTATGGTAGACGATGTTGAACTTACCGATGGGCAAGGAGAAATCAAATTCTCAGATGACTTAGGGTTTAACAATCAAAAGGTTCCATAAATTGGTCGCTACAGGATAAAAAGGTAAAATCAACTTACTTAGGAAAGGAAAGTCCCATTCTTGGGTTTTTTGATGGTCCAATGATTTGATCTTTTTTGCAACTGATACCTAAAAACAGGCAATAGTGATAAAATGGTAAAAAGAAAGCGTCGCAAATGCAACGCTTTCCCTAACTAACCAACTAAACCAACCATCATGAAATGAGCCTGATCGGCCCAATCATAATCTTATACCGTATTGCGAAGTGCACCTATCCTTTGGCAAAACCCAAAGTATCTGACTGGTGCCACAATACTTTTATTTTATTTCGATCAAGCGCTTTGGCTTTGGTAACGCTTCTTCCTTTTTGGGAAGCGTCAATTTTAAAATCCCACCTTTATAAATCGCTTTGACTGCACTTTCATTGACTGATTCCGGCAAGGTAAAAGCCCTTTTAAAGGAAGTCACCGAGAATTCCCTTCTTGTGTACGTCTCTTTCTTGGTTTCCCCTTCATTTTTTACTTCAGATGAAATGGTCAAAACATCGTTGTCCAATTCTATGTTAAAATCTTCCTTTTTAAAACCGGGGATTTCCAATTCCAAGGTAAAATCAGTGTCACTTTCCATGACGTTCACCGCAGGAATCTTAGTGGAAAAGGTATCCATACCTCCAAACCAATCTGGCCTGAAAAAATCATTTATTAAACTGGGTACTATTACATTGTTTCTTTTGACTAACATGGTACTTGTATTTATAAATTAAATGCATCATACCAAAGGCAAAGGATGTACCAATTAAAATTTAATGACTTTATGTCATAATAATTACAAATGTTAATGACATAATGTCACCTAATTATAATGTGCGCGGAAAATATTGAGGAGTATTTTGGGGGGGACTGCCATATTGGGATACTGGTGCATCACCTCCAAAACTTGGGTTATGGCTGACGGGGGAAGCCCCATCCAAAGGCCAATATTATGTAATTTCTCTATTTCTTTTGTGTGCTGCTCATTATCAATATTCATCAATAACAGCAAACGGTGAAACTGAACAATCCGGTCCAATTGGGTCTTTGGGGTAGAAATTTCGACTGTATTTTTCAGCAAGGCATCCAAAGATGTTTTTTTGACCTTCATAAGGTTGGCCACACTAAGAAGAAAGTCATATTCATCCTCCTTTAGTTTGTAGTCCACTCGGGCAAATGTAATAAGTTCACTTAGGATACTGAGTTTATCTTGGTAGGAGTTCACGAATGGTCTTTGTTATACTAACTCCATTAAACCTGATTTCGTATAACAAAAAAATCCTGGGTATCCCCAGGATTTTAATGGCTAATTCAAATAATTACAGTTTTTTAAGCCGTAATACGCACAGGAACGGTATATAATCTCCCTTCCTTTGTATTTTCCAAGTCTACCTTTTGGTAGTTCAATCTTCCCTTTACGAAGCCCTCCAGTACGCTATCTTCAGTGTCAACGGACAATACAACGATTTCCCCTTCTTTGTTAATGGTAAATCGAACATTGGCAACCAAGTCGCTTTCCACATCGAAGGAATTGGACTCCAACATTTTATGAATTTGAGTGGATAATTTTTTTACAGGTTCTAGATTTTCGGTAGGATTCGCTGATAAAGTTCCTACAACGAACAATGCGGTGGCAAAAAATGCCAAACTGTTTTTTCTCATGATGATTTCGTTTTTTGAGATTAAAAAATTTGATGAATATGCCTAAAAGACGCCCTAAAAATGAAAATGTTACAACAAAATTTAATTTTAACAGTACTTTAAAGAATTTCTCATAAGCTCCATCACCCCAAAGTTACTTTGGATTTCTTGCATTCAGAATTCCCGTATTTCTATTTAACGGATATTTAAATTCCATAACCTAAGCTTAAAATTGCAGCTATCACAACATTGGGTAACAACAATGATAAATTTTCAGTAAAAACTCGAAATTCAGCAGTTATTTTTCAACTTACCAGAAAGTGTATTGCATTGAATGAAGCACAACCGATGGAAATGTGGGAAAATAAAAAAAGGGCAATGTTAGGAAAACATTACCCTTATTAATACAATAAAAATAGCGCTAGGAAGTCACCCTCACGGTAACAACAAATACTTCTCCATAAGAAGTTTGATCTACCTCTAGTTTTTTCCCCTTCAGTTTTCTACTGATCGACCATTCCACATCCCTTCTTTCTGAAGCAACGCCCAGAACTTCAATCTTTCCTTCTTGGTCAAGCTTAAATAAAACCCTTGCCAGCACATCTTTATTTTCGATGTTGATGGAGTTTTGTGAAAGAATTTCCCGTAACTGTTCGCTAATGGAGGTCTTAGGGTTGGCAAAATCCAAATCTTTGGCCGATACCAATGCGGAACAAAAGAATACCGCAACTACTGTCAAAATAACCGTTCTTTTCATGACGTGTCGTTTTTAAATGATTACTAATTGATTGATGAATTCTTAATGAAGACGGTAAAATGGGGTCCAATGTTACCCCAAGCTCGTTATTTTAACCCTTATTTATGATTATTCAAGGGTCCCAACAAAAAAAGGGGGCCTACATCAGCCCCCTTTTTAGATGTATTAAAATTTATATTTTTTAGCCTAGAACCTCTTTTACTTTATCTGCTGCTTCTTGGAACTGTACGGCTGAGTGAACGGCCAATCCTGAAGTATCAATAATTTCCTTGGCCAGTTCCGCATTGGTGCCTTGAAGGCGGACGATAATTGGAACTTGAATGGCGTCTCCCATATTTTTATAGGCATCAACAACACCTTGTGCAACGCGGTCACAGCGAACAATACCACCAAAAATATTAATTAGGATAGCCTTTACGTTGGCGTCCTTTAAAATAATTCGGAAGGCTTCCTCAACCCTTTTGGCATCTGCAGTACCTCCCACATCCAAAAAGTTGGCTGGTTCCCCACCGGCCATTTTAATTAAATCCATGGTCGCCATTGCCAAACCTGCACCATTGACCATGCAGCCCACATTACCATCAAGATCAACGTAATTCAACCCAACCGCACGTGCTTCCACCTCAATTGGATTTTCTTCGCGCAAATCCCGCATTTCCGCATAGGCCTTTCTTCGATACAGGGCGTTATCATCTATGGAAACTTTGGCATCTACCGCCATAATCTTGTCATCGGAGGTCTTTAGAACGGGATTAATCTCAAAAAGACTGGCATCACTTTCCTGGTACGCTTTGTAGAGAAAGGATACGAACTTTACCATCTCCTTAAAGGCCGCCCCCGAAAGGCCAAGGTTAAAAGCTACCTTTCTTGCCTGAAAAGGCAATAAGCCCGTTGCCGGATCAATTTCCTCCGTAAATATTAAATGTGGTGTTTTTTCAGCGACTTCTTCGATGTCCATTCCCCCTTCGGTAGAATACATGATCATATTCCTTCCGGTGCCACGATTCAACAGGACAGACATATAGAACTCACTGGTTTCGCTATCTCCAGGATAATAAACATCTTCGGCAACCAAAACTTGATGGACCTTCTTTCCTTCTGCCGAGGTTTGTGGGGTTACCAAATTCATCCCAATGATGTTTCCTGCCAGTTCCTCAACGTCCTTTAGGTTTTTGGCCAACTTGACACCTCCCCCTTTTCCGCGCCCACCGGCATGGACTTGGGCTTTAATGACATGCCAGCCCGTACCCGTTTCCTGGGTTAATTGCTTTGCAGCGTCCACGGCTTCCTTTGCATTATGAGCCACTATGCCGCGTTGAACGCGTACTCCAAAACTGGCTAATATTTCTTTCCCTTGGTATTCATGAAGGTTCATAGGATAGTTTGTTAAAATGCGGTGACAAAAATAGGAAACCACATCCTTAATTAATAATTTAAATTGAAGTTGAAGGAACAATAGGCCTACTCCGCCTTAAAATCCTTAAAATCCAAAGGGTCAAAATTTTTAAAATGTCCATTCATTTCAATGACAGCTTTTGTCCTATCAATCTGCTCAAGTACAGCAATAGTCGTATCCAAGTGTTGAGCTATAAATTTTAAGCGTTCCGTTTCATTGGTCAATTGCAACAGTTCATACTCTTGTTCAAAGGAAAGTCCCATTTTATGGGCAAATGCATAACTATTGAACTTATCAAAAGGCGTTGGCGGGAACTGCACCCCCATTAAATCATACAACTGCTTTATTTTTTCGAATACTTCTTTTCTAAAATCACCATCGGCATCATGATGCGATTCTAAAAACTCCACAATCCCTCCTGCATACATCCTCCCTTCCATTTCATTGTCAAAAGTCAGTACTTTAAATACCTGACGGGCCACGCAAACCACATCCATTTCACCGCCTTCATAGGTATTCA
>JBCBZA010000053.1:0-23695 GCA_039815575.1 Bacteroidota bacterium
CGTGCGGGTTCAAGTCCCGCTCCGAGTACCAATACGTAGAAAAGTCGTAACTGTAGTTACGACTTTTTTTGTTTTGTGGCTTGCGCAAATTTTAATTTGTAAAAAGTCCAAAACAAAATGAGCAATCGTACCACGATTGCTTTTTGTAGTTCAATCAGCTATTCAGGTCGATGGTTTCCCGCAATTCGCAATGAATCGCCCTAGCATCAAACCTGGATAATACCTTTCTTGCCTTTTCAGGCACATAAGCAACTTCGCAATCCTCACCTACGAATTCTTTGATGTTTTCTATGTTCTCAAACCACATGATTACGGTGAACTCAATTTCACTTTCCATGGCCCTACGAAGTAATTGGGTTTTTTTATGGCCCTTTATCCTTTTATTGACGATTTCAGGGAAAATTTCAGTTTTTAACATGTTTTCGTAAACATCGGCATTGGTACTCGTTGTATATCCGTGCCAAATCCTCAATATCATAGTAGTTTGGTTTTTAAATGGTGAAACTCTTCAAGTATAGTACCAATATTGGATTATTTTTTTCCTATAAGAACATCTGAGATACCTTTACCAAGCAAAGTGGTCGTAAAACTGGAAATTCAACTTTCTGTCTTTTCCATTGATTCGTATTTTCATACCAATTAAATGCTGTGAAAAAGCTTCTTTTTTGTATACCTCGCCTATCAGAAGTCATAATTATCACCCGTTTGTTCATAGGTCAATCCGCTTATTTCAGCTTGTTTTTCTGAAGCTATTCAATAACAATCCCTACTCCTCCGTTGTAATGATCAGTGGTCCTACAGCATTACTTTGCATGCTGCTCTGAAAGGTGGAGATTTCCTCTTCCTTAAATTGGTTCCAGGCTTTTTGAACCGCCTCCCACTCTGTATGGAGTTTCTCGTATACTTCAACATATTGATTGGCCGGTTTGAAGTCGGCCACGGCAACTGTTGTCGCCAGATACCCCAGTTTTTCCATGAGCATTCCCGGTAATCGAATCACATCCTGCCCCTTGCCCGTATGTTTCAGCTGAATCATCTTATTCTCCATTGCGGTTGCCGTACTATCCAACTTTTGCACCTGATCGGCCCTATCCCCAGCAAGCAGCGGATGCATATCCTTCAATTGCCTACGTAATTTTTCGGCCTCATTGACCGTTTTGGAAATCGCTTCATAGTCCGACCAAATTTTATCCAAAAGTTCCTTTTGTGCAGTAATATCACCCAGACTTCCCTCCGTATTGGGGTCCTTCATCAAGGTAAAACTTTGACGTTGTACTTGATCTCCAACCTTAAGGCTTACTGTGTATTTGCCTGGACTGGCTAGTAAGGACATTGGCGGAACCAGGGATTTTCGTGTTCTTTTTTCCGATAATTGGACCCAGGAAGCATGCCTTGGTTTGGTTCGCAGAACAAGGGCCGTACTTGGATCTTCCTTAAAGTCCCACCATACCCGATTAATCCCAGGTTTACTCTTATGTTTGAGTGTTCTGATCGTCTCGCCGTTGGCATTGGCAATTACTAGGGAAATACTGTCTTTCACTTCCCCTGATTGCCAAAAATGTAGGGAGGTACCCACAGGCGGGTCATCACCAAAAGAAGCTTCCTTGAAAAACTGCATTACCATAGAGGTAGGCTGTAGTCGATAAGCATCCTTCGGGTTGAAAAGGTGCATCGTGGAATTTTTCACCTCATTCGTGAATTGTTGAAGCGGCGTCAAGTCGTCAAGAATCCAAATACCTCGTCCATACGTCCCCACGACCAAGTCATTAAAATGTTCTGGAATATCCATCCAATACATGGGACTTGAAGGGAGGTTGGTCATCAGGGATTGCCAATTTGCTCCCCTATCCAAGGAGAAGTACAGCGCATTTTCAGTACCCAAATAAAGTAGATTAGGGTTGAGCGGGTCTTCTTTTATCATCCGGCAATAGCTTAGTGTACCGCGTTCGATTCCTGTAGTGATCTTGGTCCAGCTTGCGCCATAATTGGTGCTCTTGTAGACATAGGGGGCAAAGTCTCCCATTTCATGTGCATCAACCGTCAGATATACTGTGCCTTCTTCATATTTAGAAGCTTCAATATTGCGAACAGCCCCATAGGTTGGCATTCCCGGGATCTTTGCCGTCACATTGGTCCAATTGGCACCATTGTCGTTACTCATATGTACCAAGCCGTCATTAGTACCAGCCCATAATAGCCCTTTTTTCAATGGAGATTCTTCCAGTGCATACACCACATTGGCATATTCCACACCAATATTGTCACCGGTCAATCCTCCTGAAAATTGTTGTTTACTAGGGTCGTTCAGGCTAAGATCGGGACTTACAATTTCCCAGCTTTGCCCACCATTCGTGGTGCGATGTACATACTGGCTGGCCACATAGACCGTGTTGTTATCGTGGGGGGAGATGAGCAATGGAAACGTCCATTGGAAACGGTATTTGACATCCGCAGCGGGCATCCCTGATGTCAATTCCGGCCATACCTCCACCTGTCTGAACTGCCTGGTTTCTTCATTATACCGTGTAACTACACCACCCAAAGCGCCGAATCCTGAAGCACTGGACCAAACAATATTGGGGTCGGTGGGATCGGCCGTGGCAAAACCACTTTCCCCACCGCCTATGTCATGCCACATACCAGTAGGGATAAAGCCTCCAAAAAAGCTTTGCATACGACTTCTACTGGGCCCTTTCATTGAAGGACCATCCTGCCTATTGGTAAGCACATTGTAGGGCACTTCCGTATCCGTAGTTACATGGTAGAGTTGGGCTACGGGCAATTGCACCCGATACCATGATTTTCCTCGGTTGTGGCTAATGGAAAGCCCACCATCGCCCACCACAATCTGTCGATTGCCATTGGTGGGATCGACCCACATCTCATGGTGATCCCAATTGGGTGCCGTTCCTGGTGCGGCCAATGTAGCGGTTTTACCACCATCAATACTGGTGGCATAGGCTGCGGAGAAGAAATATATTTCATTGGGGTTATCCGGCGAGGCAGTGCATCGGGTATAATAGGCTCCACGACCTGTCAGATTACGATCTGAATTGATAAGGGCAAATGTAGTCCCCCCATTTTCAGAACGCCAGAGCTCCCCTGTATTCGTTGGTTCACCGTCCAATGGGATACCATCCCCTGTTTCAATCAGCGCGTACAACCTCCCTTGCTGGGCAGGCGTCATTGCCAAGGCAATCTTACCCACTTCCCCTTTGGGCAATCCTTTGCTTTTCAATTTTTCCCAGGTCTCACCGCCATCGAGTGATTTGTATATTCCGCCTCCGGGACCACCACTTTTACGTGTCCAGGGGCGAATTTCCAGCGACCACATTCCGGCATAGAGGATACGGGGATTAAAAGGGTCCATAACTAAATCCGAAGCACCCGTTTGTTTATCTACGTGAAGTACCTGCTTCCAGGTCTTACCGCCATCAATCGTCTTGTATATGCCACGCTCCTGTTGGGGCGTATAGCCATGTCCCAAGGCGGCAACATAAGCTATTTCAGGATTGGTGGGATGCACCAATATCCTACTGATCCTTCCCGTTTTATCCAGCCCGAGATGTGTCCAAGTAGCCCCTCCATCTGTTGAGCGCCAAACACCATTGCCAATGGAAACATTGGATCGAATAAAAGATTCTCCTGTTCCGGCATAAACCACCTCCGGTTCACTAGGTGCCAATGCAAGTGCGCCAATGGAATGTACCCGTTGTTTATCAAAAACAGGTTTCCATTGTATCCCGCCATCCACTGTTTTCCAAATACCTCCTGAGGCCGCTCCCACATAGTAGGTCATGGGATCTTCTGCAACGCCAGTGACTGAAATAATCCGGTTGCCAACAGGACCAATGTGCCTGAATTTTAATTGATCCATCTGCTTTGGCGAAAGCTGCTGTGCAGGTACCTCTAAGGGTAGTAAAATAATGCTTATTAATAAACCAAGGATAGCTGTTCTCATAATTGGATGGGTGTTGGTTACAGGATACCTAAAACTAGCAAAATCTCCCATCAAAAGAAAACTTGACTAGAGAAAATATCAATAACCTATTTCAATTACTGCCAAAGTTCCGGACCATAATTTAAGGTTCTCAAAAATGAAACGATTGACTTTGAGGCAGGATGATTAATTTTGATAGGAAAATGGAGCAATACTAACCGGGTTGTGTCTGTTTTGCATATATAAGCTATATGAATCATCTGAAAGTTTTACGAATTGCGTGTTATGGGATTTTCCTCTTGTCTTTGACCCATACCAATTGTGGGGTCGATGAGGATTTGGCTGATGGTTCTTGTCAGACCCTAGCCGATTCAATTGCTTTGACCGAAAGGGAGGCGCTTTTTTTTGATTTGACAATTAATGAGGAACCAAGGGGAGATGTCTCTAGATTGAGGAAGTGGAATGGACAGATCAACCTATTCCTTGAAGGCGTATTGAGTCAAGACCAATTTAACGAAGTGAACGACGTTGTCACCGAGATAAATTCCTTGAGCAGTTTTATAGAAATAGTACTCGTTGATAACGTGGAATCCTCTAACCTAAGGTTCTTTTTTGGGACCAGGGAGGACTATATTGCACTGTTCGGACCAAATGTTCCAGTAATACCTGATGGGAATAATGGCCTGGTCAATATTGCTAGGGACAGTTCCTTTGAGATTAAGGAGGCCAGTATTTGGATTGACAATGTTAATTTCCCCGATTTCGAATTTCAGCAACACTTCATACGTGAACAAATAGCCCGGTCTTTAGGACTTGTCAATGATATTACTTCATTCGATGATAGTATATTCCATGAGACGATAAACACCAACATATCGTATAGCGAATTGGACCAAGAAATGATTGCACTTATGCTTGGAGGGGTATTACGACCAGGATTTTGTCCCAATACCATTTTAAAGGCCATTGAAGAATAAACTAGAAGGGCCCCAAGTACTATTTCTTCTTATCACATCCAATACCAATGCATTCAATACCATATATCGCCAAAGTGGCGTTCTTTATAAGATGTCAAAATACTATTATGGAAATTTGTTGAATTGGATTTTTTAGTTCCTATGTAAAGTGGGATTGAATAAAAAGCATACAAGGTTCGACTAAAATGTATCAAGGCAATCTGCCATGTAGGTTAGTTAATATGCAAAGTCTGTATAAGGCTGCCGGCCAATATCTTTATAATTTGCGCTCCCAAAAATTAAGGAACCAAGGTATGCCACCCAAGTTCCTTAATTGTATAAACTTCAAATTAGAACTACTCTAAATCAAGAATACTACGTAGATAACAATTAACTGGCCTGTAACTGTCCCATCATCTGAGTAAATCTGAAAGGAACAACAGTTGCTTCATTACTCCATTTTATACTGGATATTTTGTCTCCAAGATTATGAATATTAAGATCCCGAACGATATGGGTGCCGCCTCCAAATTCTAGCTTACTACTTCTAAAATTAGCATCCCTGAAAATTTCCAATTTAACCCCATCCGGAACTACCGCGATTAGGGAAGAGGCTTCATCATCAAAATTAACCGTGTTTAAATTGGATACATCGGCATTGACGGAAATGACTTGGGTTCGCCCTTTGAACATTTTATCCTTAAAGAGGGTAAGGCCCTGACCAACCCTTGGTATAGCCGGAAAAACCAAATTACGGGCAAGTTCATTCAAATAGTTTTCAATTGATTTTTCATAACCTGCATCCAAATCCAGAAACGAGAGTTTATTTGCATGATTGTCCAAAGTATCAAAGTGCTTGCTTAAATCCACCCCAAAATACATTCCAATTGCTATTCCTAGAGGTCGAAGGGGACCTGTAATAGTCTTTACCAGACCTCCTTCTTCTTTCTTAACAATCATCTTTTTTGGATCACTAGGCGTTATGGCATTACCATTTTTTTTAAATGCGAACCAATGTTGATCATCGCTCCTGAATCTAAGATGGTGGGAAATTTGACCATAAACCATTAATTCCCCATTTGTTGACCTACTCAAGGTTACTGGTTTTACATTGAATTCGTGCTTTTTAGTTCCTCCCAATTCAGGAATTTTCTTCTTTTTAATTTCCGGACCATTAATGGCCGCGTTTAAAACTTTTTGTGATACTGACATGATTAATAATTTTAAGTTAATACCACAAACCTAGAGACCAAACGGGCACAAAAAAATACCCATTCCAGGGTATCTTTTAATTGATTTTCAATAAGTTATGTTAATTAAAAACGATATTTTTTTTCTAGTGCAAATCTTAGCAATTCACCTGCCCCCTTCAGATGTAGTTTGCGGATCATGTTCTTACGATGGGTTTCAACAGTAGTTTTGCCAATAAACAGCTCATCAGCGATTTCCTGATTTGTTCTCCCCAATGCTACAAGCTTCAAGATTTCTATTTGACGTTTGGTCAAAGTACCTTTCGATTTCTTTTTCGAAGAACTATGAGGAATTAAGATATTGGAATCATAATACGTCCCCCCAGCATTTACTATTCGTATTGCTTCTAGCAATTCCTTTAAGCTGGAATTCTTAAGAATATACCCTTTGGCACCGGCCTTGATCATTTGCTCAACAGCCTCATCTTGATCAAACATGGTAAATGCAATAACTTTAGTATAGGGCTCTATCTTAAGAATTTCTTTAGTAGCAGTAATCCCGTCAATTATGGGCATTCTAATATCGGTAATAACTACGTGAGGTCTTTTTAGTCGAACTAGTTCAAGTAGCTCCTTTCCATTATTGGCAAAACCAACAAATTCGATATCGTCTTCATATTCTAGAAATAGTTTTATTCCATCTATGAGCGCATTATGGTCTTCGGCAAGGGCTAAACGTATCATGCTGTGACAATATCTATAATTACAGTAGTGCCTTTACCCAGTATTGACTCGACGGTGACCTTCCCACCTAGGTTTTCAACCCTTTTTTGAATTGAATAAAGACCCATTCCATGTACTTTCTTTTGATCGGTATTAAATCCAATACCATTGTCTTCTACCATCAAGTTGATATTTTCTTGATACTGCGTTAAATGGATGGTACATTCCTTGGCTTTTGCATGCTTTATTACATTGGTGATCAATTCTTGAACAATTCTAAAAATTGTTATTTCCAAAGAATTCTCCAAGCGTTCATCCATGCCATGATCTTCAACTTCAATGACCAATTCATTGGCAAGGGAGGCCTTTGAGGCAAAATTTTTGATTGCCGGTAGCAACCCTTCTTTTGACTTAACACCGGCATTCTTTACATGTGCCAAGTTACGAACGCTTTGATAGGCCTCTTCAATTAAGCTGTCCGTTTTTTCAAGCAGTAATTTTTCCTGCTGCTTGAGGCGTTCTTTTCTAATCTTTAGGTTCTGGAAATGCAACTTTATTGTTGCTAGAATACTACCCAAATTATCATGTAAGTCATTTGCAATCCTTGCCCTTTCCTTTTCTTGGCCCCGAATCATGGCATCGATACCATTCAATTCCTGGTCTTTTAATAATTTCTCCACCTTTTGCCTTTCTATTTCCTTGTCGGCTTCGGCAATTATCTTTTTTGAACGTTGATTTTTGTAAGCCAAATAGCTAATTATAAACAATAGGAATAGTGCCATCAGAGCAATAGAAAGCCATATTCGATTATTCTTTAATTTTAAATTTTCATTCTCCTTTTTTTCAACTTCATATTTTGTCTGAATGTCGTACATCGCCGTATTTTGGACATCCTCATTCACACTATCATTATAGGCCAAATGCAACTTCAAATAGTCCACTGCATTCCTATAGTCACCATTCTTTTCGTAAGCATCGGAAATAAAACCATATAATAATTTCTTATTGTTTTTATAGTACTCGGTGATGGGTAGGGAGTCGGCTTTTAAATAGTTTTGAATGGCCCTCGAATAATCACCCTGCTTCTTGAAAACGGTGGCCTTATTATTGTAGATATAGGAGATATAATCGACAAGGTTTTCATCTTGATATATTTCCAAGGCTATATCATAATGATACAATGCAGAATCCAGGTGTTGTGTTCGTTCCGCATAAACTACCCCAAGACTATGATGAATCTTAGCCTTCATTACGGTATCGGCCGTAAATTGGTTATGATGTTGGGCACTCTTAAAATAATCAAGGGACTTTAAGGGTTCCGAGCTGATAAATGCATTTCCCAATTGCATGTAAGCCCTTGTTATAAGTTTGGGTGAATCTTGGGCGATGGCATAGTTTACATAATCATCAAGATACGGCTGATAGTCAAGGGATTTGTTCTCGGTTGCCAGAACAAGTTGAATGATTTCCAGATTTATTTCGGCAACCTGTGAAATGCTATCCAAAGCCAAAAAACGACGTCGTGCGCTCATTAAGTTTTGAAAACTCAAATCGTCTTGGTTGTTTAAGGTATAGTAACGTCCAGAGAGGGCTTGGTAATAGGCCATTTCTGATTCTGTCAAGTCTGTTGTATCTATCTGAATTAAAAGTTCATTGGCTTCATCCAACTTTTTGGACCCAATAAGACTATCTATTTGATTCAGTAAGATTTTTTGTGCCCCACAGTTCGCTGCTAGTAAGAGGCCTAAAAGGAAGGTAATCTTATGTCTTACTTCAAACTTCAATTAGATTCCAGGTAATATGCTTTCTCCTAGTTTTTTTGGCCCGTAGGGAACAATACAAGGTAAATCCGGCTGTTCATCAAATTTAGATTCTAAGTCAAATCCAACTTTTTCCATATACTTTTTTGCACAAGGAATCAACTCGTAATCATTTTCTGGATCGGCCATGAACTCATTGCTATGAACCACTATTAATCGAAGAAGCTTTCCATTCGGGAAATCAGGTATCTCTTCGTTTTTTATGGTAAATTCCAATTCAAGGAAATCGGATATGGCTTCTTCTTTCAGACTTCCAGGCTGACCAACACATTCAATTACAATAAGAAAACCGTAGTACCCTTGATTGCTAATATTAAATGCCTCAGATTTATTTACGGTTAGCTTTTGGTAACGTCCATTTATTTCTAGATGTGGCAGTAATACCATCGCCTTGACAAATGCGTTACCGTTGCCATCAGTAGAAAAATAACCAACGGGGTCATAAACTCTTTTACAATCCATAGTATTCAATTTTAGGAGTTAGAGAAAATATCCATAGCAAAATTAAATTTGTCAGATAACGAAAGACATACCCATTCAAGGGTATTTTTTATAAAGGATATTGTACCCTGTAAGTTAAGAATTTTATCGTAACGTACTGATTTTGTTTGCGATAAACGTTTATTTTAAGTCATTCATATCTTTTATCAGCGTTTAGGGCTGTGAGATTCGCAGCCCCTAAAAGGATTGGGGCAAATTGGGAGACTTTAATAGCCAAAGGACCGTATGCCCGCTACTAGATTGGATAATAGCGGTCCTGTCTTACTTTAGGTCATAAAAATACTAATCACTATGGCCTTTCCTAATTTTTTCTATGGTCTTCAAAGTACCCCTGACCACTGCACTTAGTCGATCAAAATCTTGCGCTTTCACCGTATGCTTTGAAATGAGTTGTGAACCCATACCCACACAGGTCACTCCGGCATCAAACCATGCTCTTAAATTTTCTTCCGAGGGTGCCACGCCCCCTGTTGGCATAATCGGGACCTTCGGATATACGGCTTTTACCGACTTCACAAAGCCGGGCCCCAAGACATTCCCTGGGAACGCTTTAATGACTTTCGCCCCCAATTGTAAGGCTTGGTAAATCTCGGTTACCGTACCGCAACCTGGAATCCAAAGTACATTTTGGTTTTTACAAAATTTGGCCAAATCAGGAATCATCGCCGGCGATACGATAAACTGTGCTCCCTTGTCGTGAAATTCTTTTGCCTTTTCAGCAGAAAATATGGTGCCAATCCCTATTGTTAAATCAGGGTATCTTTCTGAATGTGACACTAACTTCCCAAAAACGTCCAGCGCATTCTGACCCCGATTTGTAAATTCGAACACGCGTATACCACCCTCATAACAGGCATCCAAAACACGCTTTGCCACCTCCGCATTCTTATGATTGAACACCGGAACAAGGCCGCTGGCGCTCATCTTTAAAACAATACTTTCCTGACTTATCCCACTCATTCCAACAATTTATCGGGCCACACGGCCAGAGGCATCACCTCGCATTAATTTTTCCACTTCATCCACGGTAACCAAATTGGCATCGCCCTTTATCGTATGCTTTAAACAGGATGCGGCAACCGCGAAATTTAGTGCATTTTGATCGTCTTCAGGATAATTCAACAGCCCATAAATCAAGCCGCCCATAAAACTATCACCACCCCCTACACGATCCACGATATGGGTGATTTGATATTCTGGGGATGTAAACATCGTCTTCCCATCATAAAGCACACCTGCCCAGGTGTTGTGTGATGCGGATAATGAACCCCTAAGCGTGGTAATTACTTTTTTAGCCCTAGGGAAACGTTCCATCATTTGGGTACAGACGGATAGAAAAGCTTCTGCCTTGACTTGCTCACCTTGGGTAGTGATATCCAATCCTTCAGGTTGTATTCCAAAGTGTTTTTCGGCATCCTCTTCATTTCCCAAAACAATATCGCAATACGATGTCAGTTCGGACATGATTTCTTCACGCCTCGCATTGTCGCAGTATTTCCAAAGCTTTGCGCGATAATTTAGGTCCGTAGAAATAGTAACGCCCATCATACTGGCAATTTTAACAGCTTCTAGACAAGCTTCTGCAGCGCCCTGCGAAATGGCCGGGGTAATCCCAGTCCAGTGAAACCAATTTACCCCATTAAAAACGGATTTCCAATCTACCATTCCTGGCTCAATCTCCGCCATGGCCGAATGCGCACGGTCATACACTACTTTGCTACCACGGCTTACCGCCCCAGTTTCCAAAAAATAAATGCCCAATCGATTCCCACCAAAGATGATTTGATTTGTGCCCACCCCTCTTTTGCGTAGCTCCATAAGGGCACAATGGCCAATATCGTTATCGGGAAGCTTAGTTACAAAATCGACTGGGACCCCATAATTGGCCAGTGAGATAGCTACATTGGCTTCTCCTCCACCATAAACCACATCAAAACTATGGGCTTGAGAAAATCGTAAGAATCCAGGCGGCGCAAGACGCAACATAATTTCTCCGAAGGTTACCACTTTATTCATCTAGTTATTTTATCAAGTTGATCTCGTTGAAATAGGGAAGGAACAGCCTTCCGCAAGATTAATTTTAATTCGTATAAGTTATCCATTCCTTTTTAGTTTAAAAAATCATTTCGAACTTGTGCATACATTGGTTTTCTATGTGGTGTATTTTGTATTTTTTAAAGCGTTTCAGAATTCGCTTCATGAAAAAAATCAGTGTCCATTTATTTTTTTGTTCCATCATCCTGCTCTCAACCGTTGCCTGTACCCATTCAACCACCTTGTTTAAAGAAAATTCGGAAGATTGGGAAATTTATGGAAGTGGCCAATGGCGCTTTTCTTCAGATACACTTATCGGCAAAATCCAGGAGGGTTCAGGTTTTATTATGACCAAGCAGGCCTATAAAGACTTTGTCCTCGAATTGGAATTTAAACCTGACAGCACCATAAATTCTGGGGTCTTCATACGCTGTTCCAAGAAAGAGCTCAGCGCCACCGATTGTCATGAAATCAACATTTGGGACTCACATCCCAACCAAGAATACAGAACAGGCGCTATAGTGACCAAAACTGTTCCCATAAGCCACCTTAAAACAGTAAATAAATGGAATACCTATAAAATTAAAGCAGAAAATGACCGCATTCAGGTGTGGTTAAATAAAATCTTAACCGCAGATTCCAAATATCAATACCCCAACGAAGGATTTATAGGGTTACAGGCCATGGGCACCGGGAAAATTCTATTTAAAAGCATAAAGTTGTCTAGCATCGAATAAGAAATAAGGAATACGTATTTTGATACCTATTAAATATTGAACATGCAAAATCTTGGCAACTGGGCACCTATAGCTAGTATTTCTTTAGGGTTAGGAACTGTGCTCCTATGGATTTTAGGACAATATGACCTTGCAGCACCGACCACAATACTGTTTTTAATTGTCTTGGCCTTTACCTGTACTGCCTATACCTATCTAAAAGGGTTCTCTTTTACCATTTTGATCTTCGCAGCTGTGGCTGCTTCCTTATTTTACCCTAAGATATTTTTAGAAATCGGATCGTTTCAGCTCACGGAACTGATTGTCCCCCTGTTGATCATCATTATGTTCGGTATGGGGACCTCCATTGGCATTAAAGATTTTGTGGGCGTGGTAAAAATGCCCAAAGGGGTCTTAGTAGGGTTGATTGCCCAGTTTACCATTATGCCTTTTATTGGGTTTGGACTCGCCAAGTTATCAGGGCTACCCCCTGAAATTGCTGCAGGTATTATTCTGGTTGGTTGCTCTCCAGGCGGACTGGCATCCAATGTAATGGCATATATCTCTGGGGCCAATTTGGCACTATCCTTGACTTTAACAGCGGTCTCCACCCTATTATCGCCTTTGTTGACCCCTTTCTTTATGCGGCTCTTAGCCGATGAGTTGGTCCCCATAGACTTCCTGGACATGTTTTGGAGTATTATCAAAATTGTCATATTGCCCATATTGGCCGGACTGCTTTTTAACCATTTCGCGCATGGCAGGTTCACCTGGTTGGACAAGGCCATGCCCAAGGTTTCCATGGCCGCCATAGCCATCATTATAACCATTATTACCGCTTCGGGAAGGGATTCCCTTCTATCCATAGGTTTGGTATTAATTATTGTTGTAATTGCCCATAATTTTTCTGGGTACTTGTTGGGCTATTACGGGAGTAAATTGCTTGGACTCGATGAAAAGTCTTCCCGCACTGTGGCCTTTGAGGTGGGTATGCAAAACTCTGGTCTTGCTTCTGGAATTGCTTTGGAGATGGGACGCCTGGCCACCATGGGATTGGCACCAGCAGTATTTGGGCCTTTTATGAACATCTCAGGCTCTTCCTTGGCCACTATTTGGAAGGGGAAGGATAAAAAATAAAGTCCAGATTAATGATTACCCAACAGGAACCTCCCATAACGGGCTTTGCAGCAAAGTGGCATACGCCGTACTTAAGCTCCAACCTCAGTACAAAAACCTTGAAAACATAAAGGCTCTCAAGGTTTTTGGTTCATAGGTCTTACTTTATCAAAATAGGATAACTTTCCGTTCCGCCCTTATGAGTTACCTTAAGGAAGTAAAGTCCAGCAGGATATTCATTTACTTTTAAGGACTCGCGTGGTTTTTTAATACCCTCAAATAATAAGGTTCCATCCATGGAAAATAGTTGGACGTTATGATTTCCATCCAATCCATCAATCCATATTTGGGATGAGGAAGGATTGGGATATATTTTAATTCCGTTCAGGTTGACATCAATATCCCATAATTCTGGTTCATCTGGCAGGGAAGCCCTTAGTGGCGTGGATTGAAAAAACTCATAAGCGCCAACATCAAAGGAAATACCGGAAGGTCTTGTCACATTCTCCAAATCAATGGTAATACCCCAAGAAGAAATGTCTGCTCCCTGGTCTACCACCGCGGAACTGCTCGAAGAAGGACTATAATCATCATTGGGAATATCCGTTAGGCCCAACGTATCCATTTGTCGGGTCATAATGTTATTGTAAATATGGACCAATAGACTATCCCTTGTCGACTTTTCGTTGAAATCAAAATAGCTTTCTTGATCTTGTTTCCACGTATTTCCATTTGCAAAATCATAGCCCGGATCAACGACTAAGTTGTTTACAAAATAGGAGGGAACATCATCTTGCGCCGTGTGCAAGTCCGCAGGGTCCACAGGATGCAAAAGTGTGGTGTTATAGTGGACCCCGGCACGTTCCGGTTCAATTATGGTGTTATTCGCAATATAATACCCTTCATTTGGGTCTTCAAATTCATGCCTTGCATGGGAGAAAATACCATGAAGTTTAGGTCTTACAATGACATTGTTAAAAATCTTGGTACCACTTTGGCCATTGATCATTTGGAAACCTTGCCCCAGCTCTGCAGGACCATTAATGCTAATATTATTATAGACGTCATAGACGCCACCACCAAAACTCATGGCAAAATCCTGTGCATATCGATCCTCTGTGCCGTAATTGTAGATATAGTTGTCGTGTATGCTCCCATTCAATCGAACCAAATTCAATTGTATTCCATCCCATCCAATATTTTCTAGAATATTGTTATGTACCTCAACATTTTCCAACCAATGTCCATATATAGGGGTTCCTGAACAGGTTCTCCCCACATCCAACTTATATCCAAGGGTAAAACCAATGTAGACTCCTTCCCCACCCGTGTTCTTAATATAATTATCATGAATATTTAGGTTTTCCATAATAAAACCATTCACCCTCCATGTTTCGGGTTTATCACAAACAGGATCGGTCTTTGCCATAATTCCGGCAAAACCGGCACTATCAATTTCAATATGATCTATTTCAAAATCAGTACTAAGATTTCCCAAGGCCAAGCCCATGGCCCAGCTACTGGTTCCCAAAACCTTGAATCCATAGGTATGGTTAGTATCACCAGTACCGGTCAGATGAATGTACTTACTGTTTCTAAACTCAATTCCAGAATAACCTGATTCGTCAATTTCTACCTGGCCGTTGCAATTTTTAATAGTAAGTGGAGCACTTGCCGTTCCTTCAAAATCGTAAAATCGAATACCTCCATAGGTGCCCCCAGGAATACATATTACGTCCCCAGGCGAATAAGACACCTGTGAGGCCCATACAAGGTTCAGTGAGGTGGCCGATAGACCGGAAAGCGTAATGTCACAATTACAGTTCTGGGATTGGATACCGGTAAAGGTTCCCAACAAAAAAACAAAGGGTAATAGTCTTCTCATGATATACCAAAGATTAAAGTTGATTAATAACTATATCACAGTTTGCGTAGGGCAAACAGGATAAATGGGGGAAATAACTGCGGGGGAACTTTTCAAAAATAAAAATAAATGTAGTCCAATTCTTACTTTTTTATTAAAAAATGAGCATAACTAGATAATCAACTGTAAACCTTTGTTATGGTAAATAATAAGCTTAAAAAAAATGTGTTTTTTATATAAAACGAAATGAGCTAAGGAAGAACTTTTATGGGGAAAGATTCATTTTGATCTAAGTGCGGCATGAATTAGTTTCCCTGAAGTATCAAATCCTTATCTTCAATCAAGATTGGGGCTGCTTCTTTAAGATTTAAAACTTCCTCTAAAAATTTAAACGTTTCCTCACGAACGGCTTCTAAATCTTTGGAATTAATATGGGAGGCCATGACATGATCGCCAACATTGGGCAAGGCCACCTTTTCCTTTAGATGCGCAGCGGTACCTAATTGCTCAAACATTTCTAACATGGCAGGAACGGAAACCACACTGTCTTGATGAATGTCGTCTTTGTAATAGTATCCCAGAAATACAGGTTGTGTAACCGATTTAAAAGTTTCCACAACCATGGTTTCGTCAACCAACGCCTGCAGTTGTGTCAAAGCTTCCAAGCGATATTTGGTCGTCCAGTACTGATCTCGAACAGGAGTTCTATTGTCAAATTCATGGTAGTCATTGCCCGTTACTAATTTAGCCAACTGCAGTCCCCAAGGTTTTGTCAATAGTTCCGCTGTAGGGTCAAAAATCTTAATATTTGGAGAGTACAGTATAAGGGCAGCAATATTGGGATCTCCCCCGGCCAGGGGCAGTGCTAAGGTCCCCCCCGTAGATGTTGACATTAAAATTACCTTTCTCCCCAATTGTTTTCCTATAGCTATGGCTTCTTTTGCTGATTGTAAGAGCTGATCGGCAGTAAGGTTTAACATGGGTTCTTCTTCCATCAAACCGTGGCCTGCCAATCTCGGCAGGTATAAATTGCAGCCATAACGCTTTGCAGTTTCCGTATGAATGGGATCACCTTCCTCCTGACTTGCAGACCAGCCATGTAAATATACAATGCTATATTCCGTTCTTTTTAGAATGGTGTCCGCCCATATAATTCTGGCTTCGTTATCAAGTCGAATATTTTTAATTGAAGCTTCCCTATCCTGAATTTCCTTCTCCAACTGGGCCAAATCCGAGGTTACCCTAGGAAGTGTTTTATCCAGATTTGGGGGTTTTACTTTTGGACCAAAAAGATATGTAATCCCTAAAATTCCAGCCAGTACTAAAGCTCCCTTCAAAAATTTAAGTAGAAATTTCATTGGTTTTGGTTATTGACAATCCAAAGAATAACTATCTGTTTCATCCTTTGACCAATCGGTAGGAATATTATTTAATTGACTCTCGTTCACCAATATACAACTTAAAGGATTACCAACTACGGTAAAATCAGTCAGTGCATTGTTGGAAGAGACATCAATACCATCCAATTGGTTATTGGATACGGTCAGCAATTGAATTGCAGTATTAGCGCTAACATTGATGCTTTCAAGATTATTTCTATCCAAACCCAGTTTTTCCAAAGAGGAAAGTCGGGAGGTATTAATAGTTTCCAACTCATTATCCTCTGCCCAAACAAACAACAAACTGGTATTGTTGGATATATCTAGGGAAGTAATCTCATTGTTGCGTACGTTTAAATTCACAAGGGCATCAAATTCAGAAATTCCCGTGAGGTCTGAAATCCCCTTATCGTTTACCGTTAATTCACTGATAAAGTCTATTCTATTTTTATCCACTTCACCATCCAACTCATCATCAAAATTTAAATCAATCAGCGCCTGTTCAAAAGCGGCATCGGGAATTAATACCCTATCTGCTACGCTACCACTACTATTGGCGTCTTCCCCTTCCGAGGCATTAATTTGGTCCTCAGCATCGTCAGAACAACCAAAACAAATTAATAAACCAATAAAACAGGTGAATACTTTTTTCATTACAACTAATTTTTGATTAACATTATGTTGTTGTCATAATTTTGTTTGACGAATTTAAAAATTAATTAAACAAATTGACTGGATTTTATAAATTCCTTAAAAGTTTAGGGCCCGGACTGCTTTTCGCCAGTATGGCCATAGGTACTTCTCATTTGGTACTTTCTACCAAAGCAGGGGCAGAATATGGATGGATGATGATTATACCCATTCTTCTTGCCAATATTCTTAAGTATCCGTTCTTTGAATTTGGAATACGCTATACCCACGTTACCCAAAAAACTTTGGTACAAGGGTACTTAGATATGGGTAAAGGCTACTTATGGACCTATTCCGTGGTCACCTTGGTATCCACATTTACCATCTTAGCAGCATTATACGTTGTTACCGCTGGCTTACTCATCAATCTATTTAAAATACACATATCCACAAGTTTCGCTGCGATGTGCCTTTTTATCTTCATAAGTGTTATTCTTATCATTGGACGTTATAAATTCTTAGAGAATTCCCTGAAGTTGATTATTGCCGTATTATTTTTGGCTCTTTTGATTACTACTGGATTGGTATTTATGAAAGGTCCGGTATCCGGTTTTGAAAATTTTGAACAGCCCAAGATTTTTGATGAAATAGGTGTTCTTTTTCTTATAAGTTTGATAGGATGGATGCCCACTGCCGTTGAGGCGTCAGGTTGGGTAAGCCTTTGGAGTATAGAAAAGCTTAAATCAACAAAACAAAAGCCTTCACTCAAGGGAGCATTAAATGAATTTAATTTGGGTTATGTCCTGACCGCTGTACTGGCCATTTTTTTTCTCATCATTGGTTGGATGACTTTTTATGGGACCGGAACGGAACTTAGCAGCAATGCCGTAACCTTTGCAGATCAGGTGGTTTCTATTTTTACCCTTCATATTGGTGATTGGGCCTATTCTGTTATTGCTGTAGCTGCTTTCGCAACCATGTTCAGTACCTGTATGACGGCCCATGATGCTGTCTCTAGGGTAAGCATAGATGTTTTGCGCAAACTATGTAAAACGGATTTCTTTAAAAGGAATTCATCTTCTTTTATTAAACCTATCGTCTCTTTTTTGGAGAAAGTCCATCAAGACACAAACCTCTTTTCTCCCAAAACATCTTTTGCAATAATGGTCCTCCTTCTAGCGACCATCAACTGGATAGTCCTATCAGCTTATAGTGCCAATATGGGAAATTTGGTAGCATTGGCCACTTTCGTCTCTTTTGTGATGGCTCCAATTATAGGGTGGATGAACCATAAAGTGGTTACCACCAAAGAAATTCCCCTTGAATATCGCCCATCTGGAAAATTACAGTTCCTTAGCTATATTGGTATTTTATTTCTTAGTGCTTTTGCCGCCTACTACTGCTGGATCAGCTTCTTCTAAAGATACTAGTTGAAAAGAATATTATCATTTAAAACCACAATAAGGGAACGCTGATTTTTTTTATGCAGCATCTCAATGCAGTAGACCCCATTCTTGCAGTTATTGACTATTTTTTCTTCACCATAGCCTACAGCGTAGAGTATATTAGAAGCAGGAACTCCCTTTTCCAATAAGTATCTTTTAATAGCGTCCGATCTTGCTTGTGTAATTCTAAAATTCGTACTGCTGCCTCCCCTACTATCCGTATGGGTCTCTATACGCAATTGCGCAGCAGGGAATCTTTGTACAAAGTCAACTACCTTATCCAACTCGGTAGCAATTTCGGCCATAACTGTCGACCTGCCTTTAGGAAAATAAAAATCCTTTAGCTTGACTACCTTTTGTTTTTCCCTTTCTTCAACCAAATCGTCATAGGAAGCCAATCCCAAATTTAAGCTTCGGTTTTGGGCAGCTTCCATTTGCTCTTCATCCAGAATTGCCGAAAAAATGGAGTAACGCTGCTTAGTAGCCTCAACCCTCACCATACTTTGCCATGGCACTTCTATAATATAAGCTCCTTTATCGTTTGAAGAAGTTTCCTGTAAAAGGCTTCCATCTGGTCCATAAACCCTAACAACAGCACTTTCAACACCTTCCAAATCGCCTAACTTAACAACCTTTCCTGTCAATGCCAATGTTTTTAGACCCGGTTTTTCATCTACCAAAAATCCATAAACATCGTCGTTACCGACACCGCCTTTTCGATTAGAAGAAAAGTACCCCAAAAGACCTTCCCGATGATTTTTTAGGATATATCCAAAGTCATCAGCTTCAGAATTAACAGGCTTACCTAAATTTATAGGAATCGTAAAGTTTCCCTCTCTAATGTTGGCTTTATAAATATCCATTCCACCCAACCCATAAAACACATCAGATGAAAAATACAGGGCACCTTCAAATACATAGGGTGCTATTTCATTTCCAGGGGAGTTGATACGGGGACCCAAATTAATGGGCGCTGACATGACCTGCCCTTGGTTGGTATTTACATAATAAAGATCGGTACCCCCATAGCTGTCATCAAGATTGGCGGCAAAATACAACCTAGCCGTTTCCTTTTCGTAAAAAGGGTAGTAAAAGGACGTGCTAAGGTCTCGCCAAAGAAAATTAAACCCTCCATTCAATTTCTGTATGCCTATTCCCAAGGCATTTTTACCATTTTCATCGAACTCCAATTCTCCTTCGGTGGTGTTCGAAAGAACATATAATATGGCATTTAAATCACTGGAGTAATAGGGTGTTGCTTTATGATAATCGGAGTCAGGCACTTCTTTAAACGGTTTAATGTCAGAAATTTGACCATTCTCAGCAATTGTACCCCTGAAAATATCCAGGTAAGCTTCACCCGTGGGCTTATAACTCTTGCGCTTGCCCGTAGGCCTTCCGCTGGTAAACAAAAGAAAATCATTAAAGAAAGATGGTGAAAAATCGTTGCTTTGGCTATTACTTTCCAAATTGAATATCTGAACGTTATTAGCTTCCCCATTTTCGTTGGAAGCCAATAATTTCATGTTGAAATCCCCATTCTCTAAAAGTTCTTTATGAAACGCTACGCCTTCATCCTCAAGAAATTCTTGAACTTCCGTTAAATCGGCTTTTTTTCCTAATCCCTGTAGCAATTTGTTAAGATGATGGCTACCCATAATACTATCCTTGGAAAAGAGCTGCAAGTATATCTTAGTCGCCCTCTCATAATTCTCTACCTTGAAATAGGAGTCCGCCAAATTCAGATATTGTTTTGCGGATAGTTCAAAACCTTTGGTAAGATCATTTTCGTAAGCTACTATGGCATCTTTGAATGCATATGAAAAGAAAAAGTCATCCCCTTTCGATTTCTTGTTCTGACCATAAATTGATAGTGTCAATGCAAACAATATGATATGGACGTATTTCTTGAAATTCATAAAAAGACGTTTAGAAAAAACGAGGCGAATCAATTTGCTTGGGTTTACCTTTCAGCTTTCTGTTTTTATTTCTGGCATTGGACGAACCGGAGTCCCCCCTACCTAAATAGAATTTTAATATAGCTTCATGCGAACCGTTGTTAAACTCACCAAGGCCATTAGTATTATAATCATACGAGTAACCAAAAAACATTCCATTGGAAACCTGTATACCAAACACTCCACTAATTGAATTATCTATTCTGTAGTTCGCACCAAGTGTCAACGCATCCAAAAACAGAAAATTAGCCGATAGGTTAAAGTTTACAGGTGCACCAGGCAGAACATTCATCAATAACGCCGGTTTGAATTTACTACGGTCAGAAATGTTAAAAACATATCCTGTGATAAAATTAAACTGTAAATCATTGTCCACTACAGCCTCCAATTCCTCCTCATATATACCCAAGGTAAGAAAATTCGGAATAGAGACCCCCGTATACCACTGCTCCCCATAGGCAAACATGCCGGCCCCTACCACTGGATAGAACTGATTAAAATCCTGCCCACCTATCAGTGGTTCTCCCGGGTTTTCAAAGGTTCCTTTTGAATAATCCAAATTTAGGATAGAACCTCCAGCATCTAGACCAAAGGATAACCAGGAAGCATCCGACAAATTAATTTGATAGGAGTAGGAAACGTCAAAATAGGTCTGCGTTGATGGGCCCAAGGCATCACTAATTACATTAAATCCAAGACCCATTTTTTCATTGTTCATTGGCAAATTGGCACCAAATCGTAAATTTCTTGGTGCCCCAGGGATATCTATCCATTGTGCCCGGTACAAAGCGGACAGTTCTGCAGATTCCACCGTTCCAACATAAGCCGGATTAAAACTACCTATATTATACATGTACTGGGTATAGAGCGGTTCTTGTTGGGCTGAAACGTTAAAAACAATCGCGCAAAACAGTCCAATAAAAATAATATCATGATACTTATCAAACATGCACTTCCTTTTATCTAATGATTTGTATCCAGCCCTTAGTCACTTCCGAACCATCCCCCAAGTCCAAAACATAATAATACGTACCCTTAGGTAAATTGCCATTATCTCCAGTTCCATCCCAGGTATTGTCATAAGCCCTTGCTTCGAATACGGAGTTCCCATAACGATCAAAGATCTGAAGTCTATTGTTCGGGAAGTTTTCGCTACCCACCAAAAGCAAAACATCATTTACACCATCACCGTTTGGTGAAAATAAATTACAGAGGGTGCCCGTATCCACACATTGTGTTTGTAATGAGGTTATACTTACCGTAGAAGAATTATTGGAAGCATCAAAATCTTCAGGAACCGAACTTAATAAACTTGCAGTATTGGTTAATTCTCCAGCCCTATTTATCTGCACCACAATGGAAAGGGTAGCTGTATCTCCCCCTAAAAGCTCAGGGATATTCCATATACCTGTTGCCGCATCATAAACCCCAGAATCAGCAACACTGGAAATAATATCGAAGCCAGAGGTATTCTCAATTAAATCGGATATGACAACATCAATGGCACGATCAAGGCTTAAATTGGTTACAGCAATTAGAAACTCTGCTCTTTCCCCAATGAGTCGTGACGTAAAATCTACTGACTTTTCTACCTCAATATCTATGGGATCGGCATTGCAGCCTTCCGTTAAAAAGGGATCACAGCTATCCAGGGGATTACTTGGGTTTTCAGGCACGGCATTCGTCGAAGGATCATCAACAACCAGTACTTCTTCACCATCGGTCAACCCATCATCATCTGTATCTGCATCATTTGGGTCTGTCCCCAAATCCGCTTCCTCTGCATTGGAAAGGCCATCCAAATCGGAATCGACAAAACAGGTTGAAACTTCAACGGCTACCTCCACGGAAAGGCCGTCGCATGGCGCTTCGGTTAAATCAGTGGTAAAGCTAAAAACATATTGTCCTATTGATAGGTTTTCAAAATCAACACTATTTTCTGAATCAATTATTACCGATTCATTATTTGGAGCTTGCACCAAAGTCCAAACACCAGATAAACTTTCAGAGAGCGTTGTGTCCAAATCCAAAATAGTGGGGCCATTGGTGGCATCGTTACAAACCTCATTGGCCTGGTCAATAGCTTCCGGTAATGGCAAAACGGTGGCAAGTACAGCTTGCCTTTCCGAAGAACAACCATTGGCCGTAGCCTCTACAAAAAAACTGGTGGTTTCGGTTATAGTGGGTGTAGTAAATGAATTTCCAGAACCAAGAATGGTCATTGATGTTGGAGAATCGTACCAATTTAGGGTAGCACCTATTTCTCCTGTCGCTCCCAAAACAAGTTCACCTGAACCACAACGTTCCGCGGTAGTAGTAGTTAACACTTGAGGTGTTATGTTAATTACTAGAGTGACGGATATGGTAGGACTAAAGCAATCATCATCGTCGTCTAAAAAGAAACCAAAAAATGTTCCTGGAACAGTAACTTCACTGGGCCTATATGCACTGGTTTGCGATTGATCGGAACTGGTACTCCATATTAATTCAGCACCTGCAGGTGCTATGCTGCTCACATAATCATCCAAATCCGCTTCCAAGACATCGCAGAAATTAGTGGGTACGGATGTATCCAATATGGGGGAAGGAAGACAATTGTCGTCATCAAGAATGGTTCCTATTGCCGAACCATCTCCCACCAGGGCAACGCCGTCGGTGGGTAACCCTAGTTGAATGGTAAAAGTCTCACTATTCTCTAAAATAACATCATCTATAATGGGAACTACAATCAATACCGTTTCATTGGCATTACCTATAAAATTGAGTGTGCCCCCATTATTATCAAAGTCAATAATCGGTGTTGCCGATCCCCCAACTAAGGTATAATCTACTGAAAACCCTCCTGGTTTCCCAATATTCAGGGTAACGGGTATATTTAATACTCCTGCGTCTATGTCCTCATTGACTGCCGCATCGAAGATGGTCAGCTGTGCCTGGTCGTTATCTTCATTGGTCACCTGCAAATCCGGTATTGTTGATCCATCCAAAGCATCGTAAGCCGAATCCGTTGAAGTCACATCAGAGGTTTCCACTGTGTACAAAATGTCCCCATCATCTATGGTATCATCCTCACCCATAATGGTAATTTGTACACCAATTTGCCAATTTGTGGGTGTTAGCACCACTTCTGAGGGTCCACTCCCTTCGGTATCATCATATCCTATTAATGCTATGGTCACGTCATCCGTAGGCTGTGCACTGAGAGCAAACCGAAATACGGTAGCACCCCCAATTTCTGTTGTAGTTCCTGTAGTGGTATTTACTTGAACACCGGCAATATCATTATCCGTATTTGTGATGTCCAGGTTGTCCACAGCACCTCCCCCTAGAGCATCATATGCCCCATCTCCCGGGGAAGTCGGGTTTCCCGTAATCAAGGTGTAGCTGACGTCCCCATCGGCAATCGCATCTTCAATACCGGTC
>JBCBZA010000022.1:0-33532 GCA_039815575.1 Bacteroidota bacterium
AGTATATTTTGATTATCAAAAGTTGAAGGGTTTTACCCAAAAAATAGAACACTATGGTATTAGCCATGAATATTTTGAAACGCTGTTTTGGCGAGGTTTAAGCAAAGCATACCATTTTCATCAATCTTCAAATTATATCAAGCGATCCAATGTAAATCATTATATTGAAAAGGAACTCTTACAGAGTCCCTATTTAAAACACCCATTAAAAAAACCTGAAAAGAATACATCAAAAAGTGATAAAAGTTTAGCGGTGTTAAATTCATTTTCTGGTGAGTGGCATGGAAAATGGCAATCAATGCATGTCGAGCATCTTTGGCTCCCTATTAGAAAATGTACCATTAAAACTGGTCTTGAATATGAAATCATAGGTTTTCAGACTTGTTTTACAGGAGACGGATTCGGGTGGAATTATTTGGTTCGAAAAGATGGTAAGATAATAATTCTAGGTCACGTCTATCATTTTAATAAGAAAGGAACATTGGATTATGAAAATCCGCACTATGCATTTTTAAATGACCAAAGCCAACTAACTTGGGTTTCAGATAATCACGTGTATTATGAATTTGTTTGCAATGATAGTCATTGTGATTTTGATAGCCATTATGTTATTACGGCAATACCGTACTCAAACAAGAATACATTAAAATTTGGTACACCCATTCAAGCTATTTATACCGCTAAAAACAACACAAATGAATTTTAGATAATTTGTCATTTTAGAAGTTTGATCAATAATCGAATGAGAAAAAATAAAAATGGTAGTAAAAGAAAATTTCTAAAAAAATCAATCTTTCAAAATATGAAACAAACGCACATTTAAGAACAAATTCTCGACCCCTACTTTTTGAGAAGCGAGAATCCCTATTTTTTCCAATTCCTGCAAATACTCTGCTGCGGTCTGTCGTTTGGCAATACCCATATCCACCAAAAACTTTACTTTGCAATAGGGTTGTTCAAAAAGTAGTTCTATCAATTCTTTGGAATACACACGATTAGGCAGCTTTTCTTTTGCCAAAAAAATGGTTTCCTCCATTAAAGCATTGATGGCGTTTATCTTTTGTAATGTATAGGCTGCCGTTTCTTCCACACCCTTGAGCATAAACAAAACCCATGCTTCCCAATTTTGTTTTTCGGTAACACCTCGTAGCTTTTGGTAATAATCGTTTTTGTTTTCAATAATGTATTTGCTCAAATAGAGAATAGGGGCATCTAACAAACCTTTTTCTACCAAATACAGAATGTTCAACACCCTACCTGTTCTTCCATTACCATCAGGGAAAGGATGGATGGCCTCAAACTGGTAGTGCATTACGGCCAAGCGTATCAAATCATCAATGCCATTTTCTGCATGGATAAAGTCTTCCAAATTTTTCAACAAATCCCGTATGATCTGTTCTCCTTCTGGCGGGGTATAGATGGTGGTTCTGTTATTGGTTATTTTGGTTCCCGTAGTTTTTCTAATTCCTGCATTGTTTTCCTTGATGGTCTGTACTATGGAAATAAAGGTATTAGTGGACAGGGGGAGTTTATTGAGGTTGTTATAACCTTCCCAAAGAGCTTGTCGGTACCGAAGCACCTCTTTGGTCTGTGCATCAGTGGTATTAGTGTTTGCTGTAAAAGCTTGATACAAATTGTCCTGTGTGGTCACTATATTTTCAATCTCTGAACTGTCTTTGGCCTCTTGTAGGGTTATTGCATTGACCAACATGGACTGATTGGGGATTTCATCTGCCCTACCCTTCAACTCTGCCAATACCCTCGTAGCAGCGATTGCTTGCTTCAAAACTTTCTTGGTCTCCAACTCCACTTTTGGGGGCAGTAAAGGCAAATCGTTATAGGGTTTTTCTGGATGGTACATACTATCGACATATAAACATAACAATGTCGATGGCATCGACATAACACAAATATATGTCGAAATTTTTACATTTTATCGACATATTAAAATGATTCGGTACATCAAGAAAGTGAGTGAAACTATCGTTTCACCCTCCAAGCCCCAAATCTTTACCAGTTCTTTTTCCTATCTTTTTGCGAGGTAAGGATATCCCATAAATCTTAGGGCAAGCTTTGGAGGTTTTCCAATTCTAGTTCACTGATTTGAATTTTATAATAAGGCTTTCCAAACTTTGGATTTACTTTTTCAATGTTGTCCACTATTCGTTTAAGCTTTTTAATACTCGATTGATACTCCTGATCTAGATTAGAATAGTCAATTTTTGGTACAACTTGCTCCCGTTTCATCCATTCTTTTCTTGTGAGCTTTCTATCTTTCCAAGCACCCTTTACTGGTTTTTCTTCTTCTTTATACGTTTCTCCGAACAATGAAAGTAACATTGCTGTGGTGGGTTTCGTTTGTCTTTTTTCGATATCCCTGATAATAGCGATAAGCGCGTTTATCCGTTTACGGGTCTTGTCTCCATCTTCATTGATTTGTTTTGGGAATCTACTTGAAGGAGATATTCCATGCCATTCAAAAAAATCCATAATGGTTTCCATGGTATCGGAATAGGATTTGGTAATTTTATAAGAAAATTTCCTGAATCTTTTTACTGTTCTTCTATGCAGGCGTATCGTCGTAAATCCGTCCATTTTTGGATTTTTTTAGAGGAATTGTCACAATTTTTACCCCTATTCATAGGGTTTACGAGTTCAATGGTCACAATTTAAGTAGTTTTCAATATTTTCAGATTTCATTTTAATTAATTGATAATCAATTAATTAAGTCATTACTTTTGATTTGAAGCGTCGCTTTAGCGCGCTACCCTCTTGCTTTTCAAACTGTATCCGTTTCACTCCTACATTTTGAATACGTCCAAAATGGTTTTTCTTTTAAAAAAACCTGTCCGCCTTTTCAATGCTTAAATGGGTGTCAAGAATTGGAAGAAATGTTCTTGGGCATTTCGTTCTGCTGCTTTCTAGTTTCATAATGCCGTATCAACACAACCATATCTTCCCCTACTTTCTTTTGCAATATCCTTGCGTAAATCTGGGTGGTAGATAGTTTGGTATGTCCTAGTAATTTAGATACGGTTTCTATAGGCACGCCGTTGGAAAGGGTAACCGTTGTGGCAAAGGTGTGCCGTGCAGAATGAAACGTAATATGTTTGTGGATGCCACAGGCTTTTACAATCTCTTTTAGGTATTGGTTAGTCTTTTGATTACTCAATACAGGCAATAGCTTCCCAAATACACTCTTATGAGCTGCATACTTTTCCGCTATTTCTTTTGCTTTGGGCAACAGAGGTATTTTTACCGTTTCGTTTGTTTTCTCCCTTTAAGTATGCAGCCAAGAATTACCATCGATTCCTATCAAAAGTTGGTCGGCTCTTAATTCTTTTACATCTACATAGGACAAGCCCGTATAGCAACTGAACAGAAAAACTTCCTTTACCCGCTCATAGGCTTCGCTTGTAAAAGTGGTATCAACGATTAAATCGATTTCCCGTTGGGTCAAATAACTGCGTTCTGTCTTTACAAAATTGAGTTTGTAGTTACGTAAGGGGTCTTTCTCCAACCAATCCATCTTTACGCCCAGCGTAACAATTTTCATTAAAAGTTCTAAATGTTTCATGGTCCCGTTGTTACCACAAGTCTTTCTGGTCTTTTTGGGCTTATAGGTGCGTATAAAGTGTTCAAAGTCAACAATAAAACGGTAATTGAGCTGTGCAGCCAAATATCACTGCTTTTCTTTTTCTCCTTTAAAAACTGGGTTAAGTATTTTTCCGTGGTATAATAGTTTTTGGTAGTTCCATGCTTTAAAGTGCTTTGAATGGCACTATTATGGTATTTTACCAATTCCATCAAGGTTTTACGCTCCTCGTCCTCGCCCAAGAATCGAAGTTTAATCGCTTTGGCCGTAATAAGTCCTCCTTTTAAAAGCACCTCTCTATAGGCAGCAAACAGTAAGCCGTTTATCTGTTCTACATAGGCATTAATACGTGCTGCTTTGGCCGTATTCCCTTTTACCCTGCCCCTATGGATATCCCAGAGGGAGAAATGAATGTCTTTTTTTAAACTGATTTCTGCCCGTTCGGCATTAACTGTGACCCGAGCATAGATGTCGAGCATCTTAGGATTGTTGCGCTTTTTTCTAGTGTAAAAAATAACGCCAAAAGTGGTTTCCGTACGCATGTTGTATGTCTTTAAATGAAACAAAAAATGGTAAAGACTTACATCTAAATCATCGTCTTGCTACTTAAAGTTACAACAAAGGATATACCAATTTGCACACCGAATTACATACCTCGAAATTGATATCATTTAAAATCAAATGAAATCAATAAAAATAAAAAGCACTGTCAATCAGCCAGTTAACAGTGCTTTTATTTTTAACTATTCAATAGTTCGTCGGGATGACTGGATTCGAACCAGCGACCACGCGCACCCCATGCGCGTACGCTACCAGACTGCGCCACATCCCGGAATTGGTTTGCAAAAATAGAAATAATGATGGAATAAAAAATGATATTGGAAAAAGCTTAATTGCCCATTAAAAACTCCCTAATATCCATATACATCGCCTCACGGGCTTCTGCGGAATCATTTTGCGGATTAAATAGAAAATAACTCAGGGTCTGTTTCTTACAAAACTCTTCCAGACTCTTCCCTTCCCACATTTGATAGCTTAACAATAACACGTTATAATCTATTTGATAGGGCTTTACGGACTGGTCGGTACTATTTAAATAGAGATTAAGCCGTATCAATGAAGAAGCATCGAGTTCATTGTTATCATTAAATAAAAAAGAATCCATTGAGAGGTCAGAATTATCTTCCATTGCGCTTGAGGATTGAAAGAACAATATTTAGTGGTTATATTTCATTTGACAAATTAACACAACACTAACGACATTCAATTTAAACATTTAGCGAATCACCTTAATGTATAGTTGAAACGTTATTTATTAAAGGTGAATTGAATATAGGGTCAAGTGAAAAAAGATAAAGGGCCCTGCTAAAAACTAACGATATAGGGTAAAATGTCCCACAAATTGTTGTTTTTCATTGTCATTGGCATTGACCACGTACCAATAATCTCCTGTAGGTAATGGACTACCTTCATAATCCCCATCCCATTTACGAACTTGATCTAATGTTGCAACCACCCGTCCATAACGGTCATAAATGATTACATCAATATTAGGAAAGAATTCCCTGTTACGTGGAAACCATTCATCATTCAAGCCATCTCCGTCCGGTGTAAAGAAATTTGGAAACTCTGGCATCCCCTCAAAATTAAATGGGAATACTACCTCAACAAAGCAGCCTTGTGCGTCTTCTACGCGTACAATTATGGTAGCATCAAATATGATATTGAATACATTATCACTTCCTTGGGATTCTCCTTGAAAGAAATACTCATAATCACCAAAACCACCGGTGGCTGTTGCTGTTACTTCATCGGGACCGGTTTTTAACACTTCTACACTCAACGGTTCGTAGTTATCAATGGAGAATTCAACAAACGTGGTGCATCCGTTGGGATGATATAGATAGGCCGTATGGTCACCTGCAGGTAAATCCGCCCATTGTCGTTGTTCCGTTGCAATGGTAATATCATCAACATCCAATGCTACCAAAACATCCGATAATGAGGATGAGTTTACGGGAACTATAGACGTGGTACTGTTTGGAAAAATTCCTTCACAGCCATACTCAACAATAGCTTCGGCATTAATATCCACACCAATTTCAATTGGGACTACAATGTTTTCCATACATCCATTGCCATCCCGAACGAAGAATACATAGCTTACGCCGCCCATCAAATTATCAAAGAATAAGTTGTCATTTCTAACAAAATCAATATCATCGGAAGAATTGATGGCCACCTCATAATAGCTTAGGCCCATAGCGTCAACAAAGGGTGTGCCCCCCGTTACGGTAAGCTGTGCCGTACCATCTGCAAAGCCAAGACATATCTCCGGTGTTTCTACTGAGGATATTTGAATGGGTAGAGGCTCGAAAACCTCCACGAAGGCCGTTTCCGAACATCCTTCAGAATCCTGAATTAAAATAGTGTATTCCTGACCATTTGCAGCTCCCTCCAAATTTTCAAATGTGTAAATCCCTGGAGTATCCGGGTCATTAAAAAACTCATTGAAATTGGGGCCAATAGCAAATTGTACCAAACCAACTCCTCCACCCGTTACCTCAATGGTAATGGAGCCATCTTCCTCACCACTGCAACTTACAGGGGTAGCTATGGTGCTGAAATTAATTGGTTCTGGCATGGATACAGGCCAAGGTCCTGAAATGGCGCTACATGCCACGCCACTGGTTACAGCAACATAATATTCTGGGGACTCTTCAAGATTTTCGAAAGTTCCAAATTGATTGGATTCAATCAATAGTGCTGAAACGGATGGGTTAAAAGCATCAACAGGATTGCCAATATAAAGGGTATAGGTATTTAAGCCTACGCCACCTGAAGCGAAGGATTCGATTCGGCCATCGATTTCATTGGCACAAGAAATATCATCAGGTTGGTTGACCTGTAAAATCAGATCCTGGGCATCCACCAAGGTCAATCCGTTCGAATTTATGGTTCCACAGGTATTGGTAGCGTTGATTTTTCTAACCTCATATTGATAAAAAGCTTGTCCTCCATCAATAAGTACTGAAGTAGAGGCATTACCCATACCATCTTCCATTCTAGTAAAAGCTCCCATGGGATCTCCTCCTGCAAGTCCCGGTGCCAAACGATATTCGTATTCAAAACCAATTTCTGGATTTTCAATTTGCAAGCGCATTTGCCCCATTCCTCCACAACCTGGAGCTCTTACCTGAACCAAATCAGGGATAATAGGTGGTGGTGGATCCACATAATAAGGAACGGTAACACCAACACAGCCAAAACTGGAAGACACCTCAATCGCGTACCATCCTTCGCTTATAAAACCTCCTGATGCCCCTGTAAAGGTGGGGGTATCCTGAAGACCACTTCGCGAAAGTTCATCTGTAATACTGTTACTTCCCAAATAAATGAGTTGGTATAAATATCCTGCCCCAGGTACTCCTCCAGTTGCGCCGGTAACCGCAGTGGATGCATCACCTGTTGACGGGTCATACGCTTCCAAGACCGCATTATTTCCATCTGGACACACCAAAGCTTGGGGTTCTCGAATGCCCGCAAGAATAGGGTCAATGGCATCTAAGGTGATATCAAAACTTGTCAAACATCCTTCCACATCCCTAAATTCAACCTGATAGTCACCACTACCCAAATTTTCAAATCTACTGGTATTGCTCCAAGGCTGGATTTCGGTCTCGTAACTTCCATCATTATCGCTATCAAACACCAATCTATATTCATAAGGGGAATAATCCCATCCCCCATTTAAGTTGGCTTCAATTACCCCACTATCATCAGTACAGCTCACATTGCCAATTTCAATAGCGTCAGGCACCAATGGTCCATTAGGAGAACGAACCGTAGTCACATTACTTGCGCCAGGACATTGGGGATCGGCAGAAGTTGTAATGGCCACTTCATAGTTTCCACCTACCAATCCAGTGATACGGGCGGCATCCCCGTTCACATCTGGAAAATTGGCCGTATCAAAGGTCCCTGTGGCCTGTGCAGGAAGAACCCGATTTCCATTCACATCGAGCAAAAATGCTTCATAATTGTATATCCCACTATAATCGGTAACCTCAATAAATAGACTCCCATTGGCCTCCCCGTAGCACAATACAGGATTGGCCTCAGTAATTGTTACACTAGGATATGTGGGTGTATCCACCGTGTAGCTTGGCATGGGATAGCTACAGCCACTGGGACTATCGTCTTGGACCTCAAACAAATAATCACCTTCATTGGGCAATTCTATTATTGCAGTACCACCACCTGTAACCGAAACATTGGCCACTGTGGTACCCGAGGGCGCCGACGTAATCACCGTAAAATCGGAAGTTCCGACAACGGAAATCTCGACGCGCTCAGGATTTGCACAGGTCAAGTCGTTCAAGGTGGCAAGACTTGGTAATACATCAGTCGGTGCGAAAACCGTAACAGTAACGCTATCCTCACAACCATTGCCATCAATGGCGTATATGGTAATTGTCTGGTCCGTTCCATTATCAACGATATCAAAACTAGGACTGCCCTGATAGCTATCAGTAGGGTCAATACGGTAACCGTAAGGTGCACCATTGCCAATATTTCCGCCCACAATAGTTGCAGTGATAGTAGCGGTGCTAAAGCGGTTCGTACCGTTTTCACAGACCAGGGTCTCATCCGTAGCGGTAATTTCAAACACTGGGGGTTCATCTATAGCCACAGTTTCATCATCGATACAACCTCTGTCCGTCTCAACTTCTACGCGATAGGTATCCGGTACGAGGCCATTAAAAGATCCGGACAGGTTATTGGCGATTTGGGCACCACCTGAGTCAAAAAGGCGGTATTCAAAAATACCATCAACATCCGATCCGGGATTCAATACTACAGTAATACTACCATCATTGGCCCCATTACAGCTGACATCACTTTCGCCCATGTCAGCAATGGCTGGTAAAGTTGCGGCATCTAAGGTGATACCGTCTACTAAGAACGTGCAGAAGAGACTGCCATCATTAGCAATATCGTCAGTGACCATTACTTCATAATCACCTGGACCAATGCCTGTAAAAATACCGGTAGTAAGGCCCGTTGTATTACCCGTAGGTGTGCTGGTACCATCACGTAGTTCAAATGTAAAGTTTCCACTTCCTCCATTGGGGGTAACCGTTATCACACCATCAGTGTTATTACAGGTCGGTTCTGTAGAAAACTCTGCCGAGGCAGAAAGGATCTGGAAAACCTCAGCTGTAGTTTGTACATCACATCCATTGGCATCAATGACATAGACATCATACACACCAATACTTGGCACGCTAAAAGTAGCCGTGGTAGGATTTATACCATCGTAAGCAGGAACAAGGGTTTGTCCACCTAAAGTAAATGTAGGATTATCTACATTGGCCGGCATGGTCACATCAATCTGGAAACTGGCCGGTGGGGATCCTGTGATACACTGATTGTTCACCACAATATCAGGTACCGGTAAGTCCGGATCTAATTGGACAACAGTGGCAGAAGTTTGAAATTCGCAACCTCGCGCGTCACGCACCCAAATATCATAGGCCGTACCTGGCGCCAATGAACCTGGAAGGGCAACTGTGGTCGCAATGCCATAATCACCTGCTGTAGGTGGAGTTCCGGCAGGCACCACAGCATATTCATAGGGAGAGTCATTGGGAAGTACACCAGGAGCAAAGGGTGTTCCCCCGCTACCCCTAAAGGTCAACTGGCCCAACTCGTTACAATTGGCATTTTGGTTTTCAATAATATCCACACGGGGGTAGTCCAATACCGCATCTCCGGTATCACCATCCGAACATTCCGTTCCCCCAACACCATCGTCAACTACGGCAATGGCATAAGGTCCTTCAGGAACATCCAATGTGCCGGTGGTACTTGTTGCGGTGGCATCGGTAAACACAATAGCGCCAGTATCTAAATTTTGTATTTCAATGAAAAAGGTAGCTCCCGTGGTACCTGTAATGGTCCAATCAATAGTCACCAAATCACCTAAACAGGTAGCACCTCCAACATTTAACACAACATCCACGGTAGATGGGCCCTCCGGAACTTCAATAAGTTCCTGATACGTACAATTTGTGGCGTAATCAATAACTTCTACCGTAAATGATTGTCCAAATTGAATGTTGGTAAAACAGTGAGATCGATTTGGTGTAGGTGGGGCACCCCCTAAATCCGTAAATAATGGATCTTCGATTCTTCGGATACCAAATGGCCCGGTGCCTCCAACGATATCCACACAGTAGGTAAACCCGGCGTCATCACAAACTAATGGTAATGTGGTAGTTGGCACAATATCCACCGTGGTAGAGATGATACTAACTTGGTCTTGATCGATACATCCTCTGGAATCTAAGGTGATTACATTGTAGTTACCCTCATCCAAACCATTAATCGTCAATGGTAGGTCCGCTAAAGCAACATTTTCCTGTCTAAAGAATTCATTTCCAAAAATATCTTCTACGATGATGATAAAATCAGGTCTACCATCCGTGATTGAGTTAATGGTAATCCCACCGGAAACAACTCCGGCCACACAGGTAGCGGGATTGGGTGAAACATTGGCATCTGGAGGGTTCGTCGCATCATTTGCCACAACGACATCCACAATACCCGGTAATAAACAGCCCCGAGCGTCTTTAACCAGATATTCATAAGTACCCGCCGAAAGACCTGAAAATATGGTCTGCGAAGAATAGGCCAAACTACCGGCGCCATCATCGGCACCAGAATAAGAAAGGCTTCCGTCCGGTCCAAACTTAATTTCAAAAGGAGGCAATCCCATAGAAACATCAGGAATTATCTCAATATAACCACTACTGGTATCACCACAGCTAGGACCAACGGCTATATGGCTGGCCGCAATATTCGTTGGGGGTGCAAAGGTCAGTGGCGGTGACGTATTGGTACACCCATTGTTATCAGTAACCTCAACGGTATAGTCACCGGGTGCCAATTCTGGTACATTATACGTAAATGAATTTGATGGTAGCACAACTCCGGTATGTCCCACCACTGGTGTACCATTGAGATAAATGGTGTAGGAGGTTGTAGCTAAGTTTGAAATATCACCGCCACTGATCGTAATACCCATTTCACCATCCCCACCGCAAGGTATCTCTGTAATCAAATCCAGACTGATTTGTACTTGTGGTGGAATGGTCACGGTCAGTTGGTCCGTACAGTTGTTACCATCAACAACCTCAACAGTATAGGTGCCAGGTACCAAACCATTAAACGCCGGACTCCCTTGTAACACCCCGCCATTGATACGGTATTGATGGGTGCCTATGGCCGCCGTTCCTGCTGTGGAGGTCACCGTTATCGAAGCATCATCACCAGGTCCGAAACAATAATCAACCGTATCTTCGGCAATGGTCGGTGCCGTTACCGCATTCAAATCAAATGTGGTGGAAATGGAACAGCCCTCAATATCGGTAACGGTCAGGGTATAGGTTCCTTCTGCCGTTAAATTACCAAAGACCGGACCACTCTTTGGGCCTTGGGTAATTCCCGGCGGCGTGGGCCATTCCAATTCATAGCGATATGTTCCAAAGCCACCTGAAGCACTGGCCTCGACCCGGCCAATATTATTATTGGCGCAGCTCATATCAGTCACTATAGGTGTTATACTCAAGGCTGTTGTAGGTTCTTCTACAGTAACGGAAGCTGTATCGGTACAACCTGTATCATCATCGGTAACGGTAATGGTATAGGTATTGGCGATCAAACCGGCTATGGGAACTTGTAAATTGGTTTCACCACTACCACTAAAGCCACCCGGACTTACGGTATACGAATAGGTATTTGTAAAACCATCTACCAAAAAAGTGGCATTGCCAGTATCAAGACCCCCTGGACACACCCGTAAATCACCACCAGATCCCACACGAGCCCTAATTGAACTAATAACTGCTGGGGCAAAACTTTCTTCGTAGATACAATTGTTGGCATCTGTAATACGAAATGTATAGCTAATATTATTCGTTAAGCCCACAAAAACGTTGCTACCACCATTGTTCAATGTTATGGGACTGATGATTTCATATGTTGTTATAGCGGCATTGGCCGTAGGTGTCAATGTTACATCTGAGGTATTGGCAGCACAATTGGTATTGCTTTGAACAAAATCGATATTGGTTGGAGGATCAACGTCGTTAATGTCAATAGTTCCAAAATCCCTTCGACATCCAGAAGCATTTTGAACGGCAAGGGTATAGGTGCCTGCGGGAAGATTGTTAAACGTTTGCTGCGTAAAAAAGTTACTGCCGTCAATACTGAACTCGTAGGGTCCCCCACCAGCACCGGAATAGGTGCCAGGGAACGTTATGGAACCATCATTTACACCACCAGATCCATCACATGACAAATCTACCTTAGTAGGATTAGCACCATTGATAGCACCTGTTTCAGTTACGGTAATAACATCTGGCAAGGTTATAAAACAGCTAAAACCGCCCTGCTCATACTGCACTTGGATGGAACTGTAGGTGCCTGCGGCTACAGATAATAAAGGATCAGTGCTCCAAGGATCACCAGGATCTGCCCTAAAGGACAGGTTATATCCTTTAGCATCAACTACTGTAATATCCAATCTGGCCCCACCGTTGGTACAGGTCCCATCAATTCCCGCAACGGTAACATCGGGCGGGGTCAACTCCTGTACATTGGCAGATGCCGTAATAATACAACCATTAGCATCCGTAATGGTAAAGTCATATGTTCCTGCCGTGCCTACATTATAGATGGTTTGCGTAGTATAGGTACCACCAGAATTGCCTCCATCACTGACGGTAAAAGTATAGGGAGGGGTACCTCCAGAAGTCCTTACTATGATGTCTACTGTTGAGGAACCACATCCAGGTTCTGAACTTAGACTTTCATTTACCTCTGTGGAAGCAGATAAAGGCACGATGCCATCTCCAATGGTAATGGGATTTCCATTAATATCAAGACTTTGCTGTGGAGGCGGAATTCCGTTGGCAATATCACCCGTACACTGTTGGGTTTCTACCTGCACACTATACGTGCCAAAACCAACGGCACTGAAGGTGTATGGATTTGTTGTAATAAAAGTGGTAAATTCAATAGGGATGCCCACTTCATCCAAAAGCGTATATCTAAACGGTCCGGGCACATCATTCACAGTAACTTGAATACTTCCGGTATCCCCAAAACACTGCGCATCAGTAAATTCAACATCAATACTGATGTCCTGCTGCTCTATGACAATAGGTTCGTAAGGGTATTCACAAGTGTTTGGGGTATTTTGCAATCTTGCTGTTACGATATACGTTCCAGGAGCCAATCCGTCAAAAATTGGGGACGCCTGCCAATTTAGACCGCCATCGATACTAAACTCATAAGCACTGGAAAGATTTGTAATCTGAATTCGACCATCCACCCCGCAAATAAAGTCCCGCTTCACATAGGTTTGGGTAATCGTACTCTTCTTTACTTTGAAAAAGTATTGTTGACCATCCGCTACAACTCGAAACTCCGCCCCTGGACCAGCAGGAATAGTACTGGCATCAAGATTAAAAGTACTTGTTGTACTTACTATATTGCTGGGGTCATTCCAACAACTGGTGGTATCTTCAGGACAATCTTGGTTGACATCAAAGGAACAATCAGCATCTATAATTCTCCATTCTACACTACTATAACTACCTGCCAATGTAATCGTCCTATCGTCAGAATCCCCACATAAATTGAACCGCGCAACGGTAAAACCATTATTACTACAAGCCACTTCTTCATCCGCCCCTTGGATAATGGTCATGAACATTGGCTGCATGATAGCCAAAGTACCATTGACCTCTTGATTGCTTGTAGAAACCGTAGAAGAATTTTCTGAATCGGAAGCCTCAGTTTTAGGAATGCTAAAATCGTCAATGATTTTTGTGAAATCATTGTTCAACACTGCCGATGATACTATTACTGATGAAAACACCAATAGCAGAAAGTAGAGCAGTCGCCTTGTATTGCTCTTAGGCATAGGTTAAGTCTAGTTTTTAAAGGAATACCGGGATTTGGGTGCCCAATATGCCTAATTGTAATTATCTAATCGTATAAAATGCTTCTTATCTTTATGCAAATCGAACGAAAATAACTCGCAATTCGACCTACATTTCACTCCATTTAACGATAAAATTATGAAAAAGTGTATAATCTATCCCTATTTTTTCGTTGTACTGCTTGCCCAAGCATGCGCCCAAACTGTAGACCAGACTATAAAAACCCCTACAAAAGACCCGGTTACGGCGGAGTTGATTGTTCCTGATTTGAAGATTCCATGGGGCTTTGATTTTCTGCCGGATGGTTCCCTTTTAATCACCGAGAAATCAGGCAAACTCCTGCATTTTAAAGATGGGAAAAAAAAAGAAGTTAATGGCCTTCCGGAGATAAAAGTGCTGGGACAAGGTGGTTTAATGGACGTAAAACTACATCCAAATTTTAGAAGAAATCAATGGATATACCTCTCCTATTCTTCTGCCGAAGGAGAAGGAAGGGGTGCCAATACGGCTATCATGAGGGCCAAATTGGAAGGAAATCAACTGATTGACCAAAAAGTATTGTACAAAGCCAGCCCAAATAGCAGCAAGCCATACCATTTTGGATCTAGAATTGAATTTGATAACCAAGGTCATCTCTACTTCTCAATTGGTGATCGGGGAAGTAGGGATCAAAATCCTCAGGATATTACCCGTGACGGTGGAAAAGTATATAGAATACATGATGATGGCAACATTCCAAAGGATAATCCTTTTGTCAACCAAGAAGGGGCCAAGACGGCGATTTTTAGTTATGGGCACAGGAATCCTCAGGGTATGGTAAAACATCCGGCCACAGGGGAAATTTGGATCCATGAGCACGGACCAAGAGGGGGTGACGAACTTAACATTATTAAAAAAGGGAAGAATTATGGATGGCCTATAATTACTTACGGTATCAATTACAGTGGGACTAAAATCACCAATGAAACCTCAAGACCTAATATGGAACAGCCCATTTACTATTGGATACCTTCCATAGCCCCCTCTGGGCTTGAAATAATACGTTCGGACCGCTACCTGGACTGGAAGGGAAATGTATTGGCAGGTTCCCTGGTCTTTCAATATCTTGAACGCTTGGTTTTGGAAAATAATAGGGTAGTATATCGTGAAAAGCTTTTGGATGGACTTGGTAGGCTACGGAGTGTCAACCAGGGCCCAGACGGCTATATCTATGTGGGCATTGAGGGAAAAGGTATTTACAAGTTGGTCCCAAAATAGAGCGTATCCATTCATTTTTACATTTTTACATTCCAGCAATAGATCAATTTGGTTTTGTTTGAATCAGTTTTAAATATTTTTTGAGCTCTTCCTTGGCTTCTGGAAACAGAAAGAACAAGCCAATCATATTGGGAAACACTAATGCCAATATCATGGCATCTGAAAATTTGATTACAGCATCAAGGGTAATGGCCGCTCCCAAAACCGTAAACACCAAGAACAGTATTTTGTAAACCAAATCTGAAAATTTTGAACGTCCAAAAAGATACTTCCAGGATTGCAAACCATAATAGGACCATGAAATAATGGTAGAGAATGCGAATAATACAACGGCCACAGCCAAGATATAAGAAGCCCCTGGAATAGTATTTTCAAAAGCCATGGAAGTAAGGTTTACCCCCCCTACCCTTGTTCCATCAGCCATTAATACTTGTTGATTGACAACATCACCGTAAACAAATCCTCCATCAACATTAAAAATAATGATGACCAGTGCTGTAATGGTACAAATAATAACGGTATCAATAAAGGGCTCCAATAAACCCACCAGGCCTTCAGAGGCGGCATAATTGGTCTTTACGGCGGCATGTGCAATGGCAGCCGACCCTGCACCAGCCTCATTAGAGAAGGCGGCCCTTCGAAACCCTTGTATCATGACGGCGACAAAACCTCCTGTAATGGTGGCCCTTGGGGTAAAGGCTTCGGCAAAAATGAGGTTTATGGCTGAACCAACCTTATCCAAGTTTATAAAAATGATAACCAGGGCTGATACTGCATAAAGTGCGGCCATAAATGGCACTATTTTTTCCGTAACCCTGGCAATTCTTTTTATACCCCCAATAATGACAATACCAACCAAAATGGCAAATAGAACACCTATGATACTCCCAGAACTGTCGCTTTCAATATGGAACCTTGAAATTATTTGAGCAGCAGCTTGATTGGTCTGAAAGGCATTTCCACCACCAAATGAGGCTCCAACACAAAGTACCGCAAAAAGTGCCGCCAGAACTTTTCCAGTCATGCTATGTCCTTTTTCTTTTAACCCCTTCGAGAGATAGAACATGGGACCACCATAAACATTGCCCTCTTGGTCAATATCACGGTATTTTACTCCCAAAGTGCACTCCACAAACTTTGTGGACATGCCCAATAGCCCAGCAACTACCATCCAAAAGGTGGCCCCTGGCCCTCCAATTGAAATGGCTACGGCAACCATTGCTATATTCCCTAGCCCCACAGTACCTGATACCGCTGTGGTCAATGCCTGGAAGTGATTGACCTCTCCCAAATGGTCCTTATCAGTTTGATGATTTCCTGTAGGATCTTTCTTTTTTTCCAAATCATCAAACCTTCCCTGTACCACATTAATGGCCAGTGGAAACCGCCTGATATTGATAAGCCCGAAGTAAATGCTAAAAAACAATGCACCTGAAAGCAATAGTATAAGTACCACAGGTATCCCAATACCAAGAATATTTAACTGCGCAAATACTAGATTTTCCCACCAAATTGCAAAGGGCATAAAAGCATCATTGATTCTTTCATCCAATCCCAATGTTCCATTTTGCATGCTTTGAATTCTCAAAAGCCAAATTCCCCCTAATGCCATTTTCTAAAAAATTGAAGTTGACATCAAGATGAAGGCATTGGTTGGGATAGTATGAAATTGTCGGAAAAAATCTTGAATTGTCGGTCATGGGGATTCCGACATTCCATCCCTACCTAAAACTCATAGTTGGATATTATTGGAGGGAAGACGCAGTCTAATTTTGCGTTCCCGCTTTTTAGAAAGCTCAAAAAGAGTATCTTTCAGTGGATTCAAATGTTGGGCCTTAGTCCAATTCCCCTTGCCAAATAACCCATCCAGTAGAGAAAGTAATAATCTTTTTATTTCGTTATAATCGCCAATATCATAGGACTTGTTCTTGTCAGGATGATTTTTAGGTCGTATTTCCAACCAATCGTCGTCACCTGTCTTTTTTAACTTCGCAAAACGGTGAAACAATTCATACTGGGCTGCAGTTAACGGTATTTTTCGATTACCATTTCCAAGAAAGCCTCCAAAAGCCACGGAACGCTCTACTTTATCACCTTTTCTAATCACCTCAAAAAACAGCGAAATCTCCTCAGCATGTGGAATGGTATTTTCAGACAATTCCTTGACCCAGCTTAAGGCAAGCGCAAAGAAAATCATAATCAAGCACGTTTTAAAAATTGCCGAAAAGAGGGTGAGGTTTATGGCGGAACCCGAAAGTTTGTAAAATTGAGCCAACAAGGTGATTCCTACGCACAAGAGGGATAAATACGCCAATGAGATGAGTCTTCTTTTTGAGAAAGAATGCCATAATACCATACCCAAAAAAATCAAGGTCAACACGGCATAATACACATCCAACTCGTTGACAAACCCATCACGGTCCAATACCACCTTATTAATTGTTGGGAGCAATGAAAAAAGGAAAGGGAGACCAACGATCCAGAACCAATAGTTTGATGTAATCAACGGTTCCAAAAACTTAGGTAAATACCGGAACCAAGGAAGTGCCAGTAGGATAAAAAGGCTATTGAATAAAGACAGTACACTCCGCATACCATTCAAATAAACGATATTGGTTTCAGGGTTTTTGACAAAATACACCTCAACAAGTCCCGAGATACTCCAACAGAAAATGGAAAGGGCCAGCCATACCTGGCCAAAATCATTTTGCCTTTTACCAATATGCCACCAAATGGATAATAATGCAATAAAAGCGAATAAACAGGTAGCAAACTGCCACCATCCATAAAACAAAAATGTCTCAGGGGTACTGGATAAATGGTATGTGGTAGTAATGAACACCTAATGACCCTATTCCCAAATATAAAGAATCCGTTGTTCGTTTAGGTTTCTAATGCGACCAAAGTCTTTTGGGCCTTTTTTGAAACAGAATTCCGCGAATCCTTACGCAAACGCTGTAAATGTGGTAAAAGCCAGGACTTTAGTCCTTTGTCCTTTTTGGCCCATCTGCCAAGGGTTTCTGTTGTTTGGCAAAGCACAATCCAATCCTTATGATGTGCTAAATTGTTCTTCATTATCGCCAGCGCATTTTCTTTCTGGGTAGGGTTCATATCCTTTTCCAGTTGCAAAAAAAGCTGTGACAAGGTCCATTGCGTTGAGGCCTGGTCAATTTGTGGGATTTCGTTTAAAAACCTTTCAATGTAAGGAAGCAGCAAAGCCTTGTTGGCCTTAGAAATACGTTTCATGGCGTTTGACACTCGTAGCCGAACCACCTCATCATCAGAAAAATAACAGTTGAAGAGCTCCTCAAAAAGTTTGTGATTGGCCAGAACATCTTCAACGACCTCCACCGTATTTCCCAGAGAATTAGGGTGACCCCCGGTCAAACGTTTTTCAAAATCCCCCACTTCTCAAATTACCTTTTAAATTCGAGAATAGCTTCCCTTACCGAGCCATATTGCTTTAATGCCTTCTCTGCCTCTTGATATTCCAAACCCAAAGCCTCTACCAAATAGCGGGTCCCTCTGTCCACCAACTTATTGTTGCTCAATTGCATATCTACCATTTTATTCCCTTTTACACGTCCTATTTTGATCATTAGGGAAGTAGAGATCATATTCAAAACCAACTTTTGACTGGTGCCGCTTTTCATCCGAGTGCTTCCTGTAACAAATTCGGGGCCCACTTCTATAGCAATGGGAATATCGGCACTTTCAGCTAATGGTGAGCCTGGGTTGTTGGTAATACCTGCGGTTAACAAATCATTTTTTTTTGCATCTTCTATACCTCCCAAAACATAGGGCGTTGTGCCGGATGCCGCAATACCTACCACTACATCATTCTTGTTGATCTGATATTCTTGCAAGTCTTTCCAAGCTTGAACCGTATTATCTTCAGCAAACTCAACCGCTTTTCTAATAGCACCGTCACCGCCAGCAATGAGACCTATTACCCTATCATGGGGCATTCCGAAGGTAGGGGGGATTTCTGAGGCATCCAATATTCCAAGACGACCACTGGTCCCCGCTCCTATATAAAACAAACGCCCGCCTTTTTCAAACCGAACCACTAAAGCATCTACCAATTCTTCTATTTGGGGAATCACTTTTTCAATGGCCTTTGCCACCTTTTGGTCCTCTTCATTAATTCCCCTTAGTAGGGTCAAGGTGGATTGTTTTTCCAAATCATGGTGCAAGGAAGACTGTTCCGTTATCTTTTTAAATGTATTCATTATAGCCGTTTAATATCTTGGTCTTTAAATGCATTCAATAACTGGTGGTTGGGCTCCAATTCAGTAATTAGGGTATCAATCTCATTGATACCGCAAGTTTTATAACGATGTTGGGAATGCAACTTTTCAGAAATGCTCAGCAAAATAGCCTTTTTAGAGGCTTTAATAACAGCTTTTTTGGTCTGAACAATATCCCAATCAAATTCTGTTAGACCAAAATTGGCATCAACATATCCTGTGCCTATAAATGCGTAATCCACCTTAATTTCGGATAGGTTGTGTATGGTATTGGGCCCTATGGAAATCTGTGAATCTTTGGAAAGCACTCCCCCTATAAATATGGTTTCCACCTTAGGTTTGTTCAATAATTCCATGGCAACGGGCAAGCTTAGTGTAAAACAGGTAATACTTTGCTCCGCTGGAATTAAACGGGCCAATTCCAAACAGGTGGTGCCTCCGTCAATCAAAATAACATTGTTATCGCCAATAAGATTGAGTGCCTTTTGAGCTATCGCCGTTTTCTGGGCAAGGGCGTAAACATTATTACGTGCGGGGCTATAATTGGCAAAACCTAATGATACCGCCCCTCCATGCACCTTTCTTAACTTGTTATCGGCATCCAGTTCCTTAACATCACGGCGTATGGTATCAATAGAAACATCCAACTTCTCCGCAATATCGGTGAGAAGCACTCGATTGTGTAGCTCAACCTCACTTAAAATGGTACGTTGTCGTTCTTCCTTTAACATGCTTTAAAACATCTCAGGCAAAGATAGCCATTTCATTTTATTGCTGTTTTGTTCAATATAAAGTTATCAAAATGTTATTAATTGCAAAAAACAGCAAATAAAAAAGCAAAAAACAGCAAATAATCATATATTTGCGCTGTATAACAACATTTTACCAATTAAAATTCAATTCCGTCCAATGGAGACCATTACCGTAGCACAAAGAAGTTTTGATATTTCCTACAAACCTGTGGGGCAATTCGAAGAAACTCGATTTGAAAAAATCCATAATGTAATTTTTAGTAGCTCAAGTCAGGCTTCTATCATCGTTGCCCAAGAAATTGCCAAGTTAATTCGAAAAAAACAACAGCAAGGTTTGCCCTGTGTTCTTGGGCTAGCAACGGGTTCATCACCCATACGGGTATATGAAGAATTGGTAAGGATGCATAAAGAAGAAAGCCTTAGCTTCTTTAATGTTATCACCTTTAACCTTGACGAATACCTTCCCATGGAAAAGGATAACCGCCAGAGCTATTGGTATTTTATGCACGAGCATTTATTCAACCATGTTGATATAGCCCCAGAAAACATTAATATTCCTGATGGCACATTAATAGGTGATGATATCATTCCTTATTGCCTAAACTATGAGCAAAAGATTAAGGACTATGGGGGCATTGATTTTCAATTACTGGGAATAGGTAGAACGGGGCATATAGGTTTTAATGAACCCGGTTCCCACTACAACTCAGGTACTCGGGTCATTACCTTGGACCATATTACCCGGGTTGATGCCGCTCCGGCATTTTTGGGCATAGACAACGTTCCCAGAAGGGCAATTACCATGGGAATTTCAACCGTGCACAACGCCCGGAGAATTGTTTTACTGGGGTGGGGTCAAAATAAAGCCGACATCATCAAAAAAACGATCGAAGGCGAAATCTCATCAGAAGTACCGGCCACCTATCTACAAAAACATCATAATTGCACCTTTGTTTTGGATAATGGCGCTGGCAGTAAACTGACCCGAAACAAAACCCCCTGGTTGGTCGACGAATCCTGCAAATGGACCGAAATCCTTACTGCAAAAGCCGTACTATGGCTCAGTATTACCCTTAACAAGGCCATTTTGAGCCTTACGGATAAAGATTACAATGATAATGGGATGTCTGGATTGTTGGCCCAACAAGATTCATATGACCTTAACATTAAAATGTTCAACCGATTGCAACATACCATAACCGGTTGGCCCGGAGGTAAACCCCATGCCGATGATACCAACAGGCCCGAGCGTGCAGCTCCTGCCAAAAAACGGGTCATTATTTTTAGCCCGCATCCTGATGATGATGTAATATCGATGGGGGGTACATTTGACCGCTTAGTCAGTCAAGGACATGAAGTCCATGTGGCATATCAAACTTCGGGGAATATTGCAGTCTCTGACACGGAAGCATTAAAATTTGCGGAAGTCTTGAATGCTGTTAACCCTTCTAAGGAAGTAAGTGAACTCATTACTACCATTAACACCAAAAAAGAAAGTGCGGTAGATACCATTGAGGTACGAAAACTCAAAGGAAGTATCCGACGTGGAGAGTCCTATGCGGCCACCAGGTATTTGGGACTTCCAGATGATAATGTGCACTTTCTCGACCTTCCATTTTACGAAACAGGCACAGTGAAAAAGAATCATCTTACTCAAGATGACATTGATATTATGGTCAAAATCATTAAAGAGGTAAAACCACACCAAATATTTGCCGCGGGTGATCTTGCAGACCCCCACGGCACCCACAGTGTTTGTTTGGATGCGGCCTTTGCTGCTTTGCAGACTTTAAAGGATAAGAAATACATGAAAGACTGTTGGGTATGGCTATATCGTGGAGCATGGCATGAATGGGATATCCATGAAATTGAAATGGCAGTACCTATGAGCCCGGCCCAAGTTATTAAGAAACGTAATGCTATTTTTTGCCATCAATCCCAAAAAGATGGGGTCATGTTTCAAGGGGATGATACGAGGGAATTTTGGATGCGTGCGCAAGAACGCAACAAACATACTGCTGAAAAATATCGTAAATTAGGTTTGGCAGAATATGCCGCTATCGAAGGATTTGTACGGTACCATTTTTAATTCTCCCTTTAATGAAAATAGCAATAGCCCAATTTGAACCCAGGAATGGAGATAAATCCTACAACCTTTCCGTAATCAAAACCTTGGCCGAACGGGCCAAGCAAAGAGGAGCTGATGTCATTAGTTTTCATGAAATGTGTATTACCGCCTATACATTTACCAAAAATCTTGATAAAACAGCGCTCTCCAATCTATCAGAGATTATTCCCGATGGACAAAGCACCAGGGCCTTGATACGGATTGCGGATGAATTGGACATCGCAATATTGGCCGGACTGGTGGAAAAAGAGGAAGGGAAGTTTTATAACACCTACTTGTGTGTCCATAAAAACAAAGTGATTGCCAAATACCGTAAGTTGCATCCATTTATCAGTAAGTTCATGTCCCCAGGCGAGGGATATGTTGTTTTTGAACTTTTTGGCTGGAAGTGCGGGATCCTCATTTGCTACGACAATAATGTAACCGAAAATGTCCGGGCCACCACATTGCTTGGGGCAGAAATTATATTTGCCCCCCATGTCACCGGTTGCACCCCTTCAGCCATGCCGGGAAGAGGCTATGTCAATGACCAACTTTGGCAAAACAGGGAAAATGATCCCGTTTCATTACGATTGGAGTTTGACGGTCCTAAAGGCCGTGGATGGTTAATGCGTTGGCTTCCAGCGCGATCGTATGACAATGGTGTGTATTATGTATTTACCAATCCTATTGGTTACGATGGAGAACATCTTAAAAATGGGAACTCCATGATTATTGATCCCTATGGGGAAATCCTTTCAGAGTGCCGTTCCTTTGAGAATGATGTTACCATAGCCAAAATAACTAGGGACAAATTGAAACTCGCCGGAGGTTATCGCTATAAAAATGCCAGACGGCCAGAGTTATACAAAGAAATCTTGGGAAAGGAACATGAAGCGCAAACACAACCCATCTGGATGCGTAAAACTCTTCAACAATCTTAACCATAGACCAAAACGCGTACTACTTATCCTTAGATATTTAAATCTTGAAAGCTAAAAAACTCATCACAATTCTAATTTTTGCTTTCACTTCATGTACGAGCTTAAAATATCCCCCAAATGAATTCAGAGGTGTTTGGGTGGCCACGGTGGTCAATATCGACTGGCCTAAAAGTGGGGACGACGATGCTGAAAAACAAAAAAGCGACTTCATCAAACTTCTTAATTTCTACGAAGAATTGAATTTCAATGCCCTAATCGTTCAAATACGCACTGCGGGCGATACCTTTTATCCCTCTCAACTGAATCCCTGGTCACGATTTTTAACCGGAAAAGAAGGAGTATCCAAAAAAGGATTTGAAGATCCCTTACAATGGATGATTGACCAAACCCATCAAAGAGGTATGGAATTCCATGCATGGTTGAATCCGTACCGCGCCACTTTTGACCTAGACACCACAATTCTTGCTAAGACGCACGACTTTTATCAGCATCCGGATTGGATGCTGAAATACGGTAAAAAATACTATTACAATCCGGGTATTCCCAAGGTTTGGAAACATGTAACCAAGGTGGTCAAAGAGGTGGTTATGAACTACGATGTGGACGGTATCCACTTTGATGATTATTTCTATCCCTATCAAATTGTAGGAGAAACGTTTCCCGATTCTTTAACCTATTCCCAATACGGTTTGGAAAATCAAAACCTTGACGACTGGCGACGCAGCAATGTGGATTCCTTGGTCAAAAATGTGCACCATACCATAAAATCCTATACGCCTTGGGTACAGTTTGGCATTAGCCCCTTTGGAGTGTGGAAGAATAAATCAACGGATCCTTTGGGTTCAGATACTAAAGCAGGGCAAACCACCTATGAAAATTTATACGCAGACCCTTTACTTTGGATGAAACAAGCTTGGTTGGATTATATTGCGCCACAGGCTTATTGGAGTATGGATTATCCCGCGGCATCCCATAAAAAAATTACCGAATGGTGGGCAACGCACACTACAAACACAAGACTTTATATGGGGAATGGTGCTTATAAGATTCGAAATAATGCGGATAAAGCCTGGAACAAAGAAAAGGAGCTTCCCCTTCAGCTTCGACTATCCCGTTCCATACCTAAAGTGGAAGGTAACGTCTTTTTCAGTGCCAAATCATTACCCCAACATCCCACTGTTACCAAAAAAATAAAACGAAAGTTTTATGCGTTACCCGCAGAGATACCTAAATATTCCTACGTATCGAAACAAACAATTTCGGACCCAGTGATAATTTCAAACGAGTTGGGTTCTCGCGAACAACGTATTTGTATTTCGCATTACAACGCTCTTCCACGCTACCTGTCCATTTATAAAATTAACCCTGGGAAAAGACGTCTTCGCCAATTGCTGAAAAAAGTCTACCTTCCTAAAAATGAATCGCGACACTGTTTTACATTGGAAAGCAGTTCAAAAAATATGGAGCTTATGGTCAAAGACGCTTTTGGAAATGAAAGTCAACCTATTCCAATACCAAACTGAATATGACTGTAATCAAAAAAGATAAATGGGCTTGGGCTTGGGTGCCCATTTTGTATTTCACGCAAGGCCTTCCCTATGTCATTGTGGTTACTGTTTCGGTCATCATGTATAAAAAATTGGGCATTAGCAATGCCGATATTGGACTATATACCAGCTGGTTATATCTTCCTTGGGTCTTAAAACCGCTATGGAGCCCTTTTGTGGATTTAAAAAGCACAAAAAGAAAATGGTTTCTAGGGATGCAAGTGGTCATTGCATTAGCATTATTTGGTGTTGGGCTTAGCATTCCCACCAACATCTTTTTTACCACTACCCTGGCCTGTTTCTGGATGGCGGCCTTTGCCTCCGCTACCAATGATATTGCTTCTGATGGCTACTACATGATTGGTTTAACTGAAAAGAAGCAATCCTTTTTCGTAGGAATTCGAAGTACATTTTATAGACTGGCCATGGTTACCGGTGAAGGACTTATCGTAATATTGGCTGGATTTTTGGAAAACCACTACGGTGACAATGGCAAGGCTTGGAGTATTACCATGACAGCCACTGCTTTTCTAATGTTGGCCTTAACGGTTTCCAACTTTTTCGCCACTCCAAAATATGAAACTTCCGGAACCATTCCCATTGATAAGCCCCAGGGCTTTTTGGAGGTATTTGTTTCCTTTTTCAAAAAAAATAATATCGGAATTGCCCTTGCTTTTATACTTACCTTTCGGTTGGGAGAATCACAGTTGGTCAAAATGGCGGCCCCTTTTATATTGGACCCACTGGAAGAGGGCGGATTGGGATATTCTACCGAAAAGTTAGGAGCTATTTTCGGGACGGCAGGGGTCATCATGCTTTCCATAGGGGGAATTCTTGGAGGAATTTTGATATCAAGGGATGGTTTAAAAAAGTGGATGTTACCCATGATTTTATCCCTCAACGTTCCCAACATTTTATACGCCATTTTGGCGTGGACACAAACAACGGACACATGGGCAGTAACAGCAACCGTAGTATTTGAAAAGTTTGGCTACGGCTTTGGGTTTGCTGCTTTCTTGATGTACCTTATCTACATTGCTGAAGGAAAGTCAAAAACTTCACACTATGCCATAGCTACTGGATTTATGGCCTTAGGAATGATGTTGCCCGGCATGCTTAGCGGATTTATGCAACAATGGCTGGGCTACAGTGGGTTCTTTATTTGGGTAGTCATTGCCGCACTTCCAGCCCTATTTTTACTTCCTTTCTTGAAATATCCAGCAGATTATGGAAAAAAAGGAAATTCCGATGCCTAAACTTCCTTCCGTGCCATCCTTAAACATAAAGCAAAAAGTTGGGCAATTGTTTATGCCTGCCGCTTTTATCAATGACCAGGAAGAGGAAATCCAAAGGCTGGAACAACTTATCAATACCCATCATATTGGTAGCATTTGTTTTTTCCATAGTCGGGCCAGTGCCGCCACCAATTTTGAAGGTAAAAAAGAGGTGGTACACAATGAAAATAGTTATGCACGCCTATTATATCTAATTCAGCGTTATCAAAAAGCAACCACCATTCCCCTATTGATTGCCATTGATGCCGAGTGGGGGCTTGCCATGCGTATTGAAAACATGCCAAAATACCCTTATGCCATTACCATGGGAGCCATGCAGGATCAAGAAAGTTTGGTGTTCCAGGTCGGTAAGGGAATCGCACAGGACTGTAGAAAAGCTGGGATTCATTGGAACCTAGCCCCGGTAGTGGACATCAATTTGAATCCGGACAACCCCGTTATAGGATACCGTTCCTTCGGGGACGACAGTACTAAGGTCACCCAATATGCCAAGGCATATCTTAAAGGGATGCGGTCAGAAGGCGTATTAAATTCCATCAAACATTTTCCAGGTCATGGCGACACCGCTACTGATTCCCATTTGGGATTGCCCGTGATCAATAAGTCCAAATCGGAACTTTTGAAAAATGAACTATATCCGTTTACGAAATTGATGAATGAAGCTATCGATTCCATTATGGTCGGTCATTTGGCCGTTCCAGCATTATCCAACGGAAAAAAGATATCCTCATCTGTTTCAAAAGAAATCATGACCAACTTTTTACGTGGGGAGTTGGGTTGGAATGGTGTAATAATTTCGGATGCCTTGAACATGCATGCGGTCTCAAAGGATTTTCCAGGAAAAGGTGCCGTTGAATATGCCGCATTTGAAGCAGGTAACGATGTACTATGCTTTGCGGATAATCCGACTGAGGGTATTGAAATGATTTCAGAAAAATGCAGCACGTCACGAATAGAAGGGAGCTTCAACCGATTTTGGAAGCTCAAGGAAAAAGCGTTTAATCATACAACTTCAGTAACAGAAGAAATCTCCTTTAAAGCCCTTATGAAAAAATTGACAGGGGCGTCGCTTACCCTCTTGAAAGGTGATGCTTCCGATTTTGCTACTTTTCGTGAAAATGGTTTTGATTTTGTTCCATTGGGAAAATCAGACGGTCTTTTTTACGACCAATTCAATGGCTATAAAAGCGATAATGGAAATGTACTTGTGAGCATCGTTCCGCGCCAGGTGAAACCAAAAAATGCCTTTGGATTTACGAAGAACGAACTACTGAAAATACAGGATTTCCTTGATACGAGACCAACCGCTATTTATCTATTTGGCAATCCATTTGTACTCAACTTGATTCCCTGGGAAAAGGCAAAAGTGGTTGTAGTGGTCTATCAAGATTTTGACATTTTTCAACAGCATGCCATTGACCACTTGAATAACAAGGTTGAAGCAAAAGGGAAATTACCTGTTCTCTTAAAAAATACTTTTTCATGAACAATGCTATCTTGAATTCATGGGAGAAGAATGCAAAGGAATGGAATGCCGCCATAGAGCGTCAAAACATCCCGTCGAGAAAATATACGAACAAAGCCATTTTAGAAGCTATTATGTCGTTTGGTCTGCAAAAAGTGGCAGATTTAGGTTGTGGTGAAGGCTGGCTTTGTAGGGAAATGACCAAAAACCGAATAGAGGCCATTGGGTTTGATGCTACGACCGCTTTGATTGAAATGGCAAAGGGAAAGGGAAATGAAAAGTATTATCCATTGCAATTTGAGCAGATCATAAAGGGGCAACCCTTGCCGCATGCACCTTTTGATGGGGCTGTCTTCAACTTTTCACTATACCAAAAGGACCGACTAGATCTGCTTTTTAAGGAACTATTGAACTCCATAGATAGTCAGGGAACGGTTATAGTCCAAACCCTTCATCCTTTTTATTTAATCGGGCAGGGTTTTGGATATCGTTCGCAATGGCTTCATGATTCCTGGAAGGGGCTTCCAGGGAATTTTGAAGATGGACATTCTTGGTATGCACGTACCATCGAAGATTGGATGGCTTTGATTTCCAAAATCCCCCAAACTTCGTTTGAGATACAAGAGATCATCAACAATGAAGAAAAACCTATTTCATTGCTTATTAATATAAAGAAGGAGAATGGATAGCTATAAGGTTTTAGGATTGATGTCAGGTACCTCATTGGATGGCCTGGACTTGGCCTATTGCCATTTTTGGAAGAAAGGAGCAGCTTGGGATTTTGAAATTCGGCAATGCGGTGCTGTTCCTTATGATCAAACCCTTTTTCAACAATTGAAGAATGCCATTCATTTATCCGAAGAGGACCATCAGCAATTGCATTGTGATTATGGGAATTGGTTGGGGCATCAGGCCAAAGATTTTGTTGAAAAATACCAACTGGATGTTGATTTTATTGCCAGTCATGGGCACACCTCCCACCATCGCCCGGAAGCGGGTATTACTTTTCAATTGGGGGATGGACAGGAACTTGCCCATGTTTCGGGAAAAAGAGTGATCTGTAACTTCAGAACGCTTGATGTTAGCTTGGGTGGAGAGGGTGCACCACTAGTGCCCATCGGAGACCATCTATTGCTATCGGAATACCAGTTTTGTTTGAACCTAGGTGGTATTAGTAATATCTCATTTCAAAAAAACGGGAAACGTGAGGCATACGATATCGGTATGGCCAATATGCCATTAAATTATCTGACAGAAAAAATAAATCTGAAGTACGACAAAGGCGGCACATTGGCGCGCACCGGAAAGCTGCAGTTAAGACTTTTAAAGGACCTCAACGTCTTGGAGTATTATCAACTCCCTTATCCAAAATCCACAGGGTATGAATGGTTTTCCTCTGAAGTGAAACCGCTATTGGAACAAACCAAAGCCGAAATAAAAGACCTTCTCCATACGGTCATCCACCATAATTGCGAGCAAATAGCCAGCGCCATTAAAAATCAGGGGGCAAAGGATAAAAGTCAGGTTCTGGTAACAGGGGGCGGCGCTTTGAACGATTTCTTTATGGAAACACTCCAAGAGAAATTAGATATGGTTTGCAAAGTTGTCATCCCGCCTAAAAAATTCATCGAATACAAGGAAGCCATGGTTTTTGCCTTTATGGGCGTCCTAAAGCACCTTGAAGAAACCAATGTGTATGCCTCAGTAACCGGTGCCAAGAGGGATTCTAGTAGTGGGGAAGTTTTTGAACCTAAAATTAGGGCCTAGCCAAGGCTCTTCGCCGTTGTCGCGATAGCAGGATAATCCCTACGGAAAGGAATCCACAAATGGAAAGACCGATGAATAGCGGTAGGGCGGTGTCCTCCAAATAAAAACCGATCCAAGAAGCGATCGGCACTGATATCATGGTAGAAATAAATCCATTAATTGCAGCTCCAATTCCGGCAATGTGTCCAATAGGCTCCATGGCAATGGAACGAAAGTTTCCCCACATAAAGCCCAAACAAAAAAACTGAACGAACAGGAAGGCCACTAAAATGCCCACAGAGGGATTTCCACTACCCCAAAAGAGCAAAACATAGAGTAAAGCAATACTACTAAAGGCAATAGTTGCGGCCATAGAGAGCTTGCGCATACCAAAACGTATTACCATGGTACCGTTGGTAAAAGTAGACGTGCCAATTGAAATAGCCAGTGCGGCAAATAAATAGGGAAAAGCCTCCCGAAGGCCATACTGATCTTCAAAAATATGTTGGGCAGAACTCAAATAGACCAGAAAAGAACCGGTGACCAGGCCAGAAATAAAAGTATACGCCACCGTTTCAGAATAGCGGAACATCTCCTTGGTACCATCAATGAAGCTTTTGAAGGAGAATTTGATTTTATATTCTGGACGCAAGGTTTCTGATTGTCGTTTCCAAAACCAAATCCATAATATTCCTGCTAGGAAAAGATGGACATAGAAAATGGTCTGCCAGTTAAAATTATCAACAATGACTTTGCCTATAGCTGGGGCAACTACTGGAACCAAAATAAAAAAGGCAGTCACAAATGACATCACCCTGGCCATATAATCCCCTTTATACATATCCCGGATAATGGAAATGGCAATAGTCCTATGGGAAGAAAGCCCGATACCCTGCAGAATTCGACCAATAACCATAATCTCAAGGCTAGGGGCCAACAAACAGATAACACTGGCAATACCAAAAACAACGAATCCGACGTATACCATGGGTTTCCTTCCATATTGGTCGGAAAGGGGGCCAAAGAACAATTGCCCCAGGCCCAAACCCAGAAAAATCATGGTCACAAAGAGCTGATGCTCAGAAGAGTCATAGCTCTTGATGGTCTCCCCAATGTTGGGTATGGCAGGGAGCAGGGTGTCAATTGCCAATGCCACAATGGACATCAAGGATGCCATCAAGGCGATGAACTCAAAATGGGGTCTGTCCTGCGCATTTTGCATTCGGCAAAAGTACCACTACCCTTTGGACTGATCCTATTTTTAGTGTGATTGTTTTCTTAACTTATTAAAGGGGAATATTACCATGTTTCTTCCAAGGGGTTTCCACTTCCTTGTTTTCTAGCATGGCAAAGGTTTTCAACAATTTTCTCCGTGTATTTTCAGGTAAGATGACTTCATCAATAAAACCACGCCGTGCTGCGCGATACGGATTTGCAAATTTATCGGCATACTCCTGTTCTTTTTCCTTCAATTTTATCCCAGGGTCTGCAGCCGAGGCAATTTCCCTCCTAAAGATAATTTCACTGGCACCCTTCGCTCCCATCACCGCAATTTCTGCAGTTGGCCATGCATAGTTAAAGTCGGCCCCAATATGTTTGGAATTCATTACATCATAAGCTCCGCCATACGCTTTTCTTGTAATAACAGTGACCCTAGGTACCGTAGCTTCACTTAAAGCGTATAATAATTTTGCTCCGTTCATAATGATGGCATTCCACTCTTGGTCCGTTCCTGGCAGAAAGCCTGGAACATCCACCAATACCAAAAGGGGAATATTGAAGGCATCGCAAAATCGGGTAAATCGTGCCCCTTTGATCGAACTGTCTACGTCTAGAACTCCCGCCAAAACCATGGGTTGATTTGCTACTATTCCAACACTTCGGCCTCCCAATCGTGCAAAGCCTACAATGATATTTTCTGCATAATCTTTGTGAATCCCATAAAAAGAATCGACATCAATAATACCTTCAATGACCTCATGCATATCATAGGGTTTATTGGGGTTATCGGGAACGATACCTCTCAATTCTCCACGAATCTCATCACCCAGTTCATAAGGATACATTTGGGGGGGTTCTTGATTGTTCTGTGGTAAGTAGTCCAATAATCGCTTCAAATCTTCCAAGCAGGCCGCATCATTCGCAGATGTTTTATGGGCCACCCCTGATTTTGAGGCATGCGTACTTGCGCCGCCCAATTCTTCTGAGGTCACCTCCTCATTGGTGACCGTCTTTACGACATTGGGTCCGGTGACAAACATATAACTGGTCTGTTCTACCATTACGATAAAATCTGTCATGGCAGGGGAATATACGGCACCACCTGCACAAGGGCCCATAATGGCGGACAGCTGTGGAATTACCCCGGAAGCCTGAACATTACGATAAAAAATATCAGCGTAGCCCCCTAAGCTCTTTACCCCTTCTTGAATACGCGCTCCCCCAGAATCATTTAAACCAATGACAGGTGCTCCTACTTTCATGGCCAAATCCATTACTTTACAGATTTTCTCCGCATGGGTCTCGGACAATGCACCTCCAAAAACGGTAAAATCCTGGGCATACACATACACCAATCGTCCATTTACCGTACCGTAGCCCGTAACTACCCCATCACCGAAATAAATTTCTTTTTCCATACCAAAATCGGTAGTACGGTGAGTAACTAATATCCCCATTTCCTCGAATGATCCTTCGTCCAAGAAATAGTTAATTCTTTCCCGGGCCGTCAACTTCTTCTTGGCGTGTTGTTTTTCAATTCGTTTTTCACCTCCACCTAAATGGGCAAGGGCCAACCGCTCCTCAAGCTTTTTAAGTTTTTTGTCCATGGAATCAGTTTGTGGGTAATTTCAGTTTTTTTTGATCTTCTATGTATTGTTTCAAGGCAACGAGTGCAGCAATTTTCGCTTCATTTTCCTTAGCAGCCGAAATCATTTCCGGTGCGTAGTAATTTTTTACGAAATGGGTATCAAAATTACCGGAACGAAATGCTTCATGTTGCATAACGAAAGCCCCAAAGGGCAATGTAGTTTGTACTCCTTCCACCTCGTAATCCTCGATAGCTTTTATCATCAATGCAATGGACTCCTCTCGGGTATTTCCGTAGGTAATTAATTTAGACAGCATAGGGTCGTAATAAATAGGGATATCCATACCTTCCTCAAAGCCATTGTCCACCCGTATGTTCTTACCAATCGGTAATTGATAGCGCTCCAATTTCCCCACACTTGGAAGAAAATCGTTAAGGGGATCCTCGGCGTACACTCGAAGTTCCATGGCATGCCCATTGATTTCCAGGTTTTCCTGTTTCATAGGTAAGGCTTCTCCCCTAGCGACCTTAATTTGCAACTCCACCAAATCCACTCCAGATATCCATTCGGAAACAGGATGTTCCACCTGAAGGCGGGTATTCATTTCCAAAAAATAGAAATTGTGGTCCGTATCCAGAAGAAATTCCACTGTGCCGGCTCCCACATAGTCACAAGCTTTTGCCACCCTTTTTGCTGCTTCTCCCATAACATTTCTAAGCTCCGGACTCAATACGGAAGAGGGTGCTTCTTCCACCACTTTTTGGTGACGACGCTGGATACTACATTCTCGTTCGAAAAAGTGAAGGATATTGCCATGGGTGTCCGCCATGACCTGAATTTCAATATGACGTGGCGAGGTCACGTACTTTTCTATGAAAACCGAACCATCTCCAAAGGCTGAGGTTGCCTCACTTATGGCTCGTTTCATTTGGGATTCCAAGTCCTTCTCCTTGTCCACGATACGCATCCCTTTACCTCCTCCACCTGCGGATGCCTTTATTAACACTGGAAAGCCTATTTTCCTAGCAATTTCAAGAGCCTTATCCACATCACTTATAGCTTCATCAATTCCGGGAACCATAGGAATGTCATACTTCTTAACGGCATCCTTTGCTGCCAATTTGCTTCCCATGACGCGTATAGCGTGTGATTTTGGACCAATAAAAATCAGTCCATTCTTTTCAACCGACTCGGCAAAATCAGCATTTTCGCTTAAAAATCCATATCCGGGATGAATTCCATCCACATTCAATTTCTTGGCGTATGCAATTATCTTATCTCCCAACAAATAGGAGTGATTGGAAGGTGGTGGGCCCAAATAAACAGCTTCATCCGCGAAACGTACATGGGGAGCGTTTCTATCAGCTTCCGAAAAAACGGCCACTGTTTTTATACCCATTTTTTTTGCTGTCCGCATCACGCGAATTGCGATTTCACCGCGATTGGCAACTAATATCTTTTTCATAACCTCCTATTCAAAAGTGATCAATACATGTTTCTTCTCTACCGCTTCACCTTGACTTACCGTGATGTCTTTAATGGTCCCCGAACGTGGGGAGGTAATGACATTCTCCATTTTCATGGCCTCCAGTATCAAAAGGGCATCACCTTCCTGAACCTCTTGGCCCTGGGTAACGGAGATTTCCAAAATCAATCGACCAAATTCGAGCAGCGGCCTATCGGGCTACAACTGGAGGCTCCCATCTGTATGAGCTGAGTTACAGTGCGCCGGTCAATGCAATGAATGGCAC
>JBCBZA010000127.1:0-11796 GCA_039815575.1 Bacteroidota bacterium
AACTATTACTCAAAAATTGAAAATCTCTCGTTAAAGTGGTTACAAATACCTATTATTATTTATGCAGGGCATCAATTTTTTTGGAATATCCTAACGGAAGTTGATCGGTTTGCTTTTGACAATAGTCTTCGTGAATATTACTTTCTCCCAAATTTTGTTATTCTGGCGATTGTAACATGCTGGATCGGATTTAAAGGATATATTCAAAAAGAACGTGATTTTATCCACTTAAAACCCATTTCCAAGAAGTCGAAAGTTGAAAACAAAGAAAAGGATGAAATATTTCTTTCGAAGCTGAGAAATCTTATGGAAACTGAAAAGCCCTATCTCAACCCAGACCTTAACTTGTCAATTCTTGCTGAAGCTTTGCATATGAAACCCAAGCAATTGTCCGCAAAAATTAATCAAAATTGTGAACAAAACTTCTACGATCTGGTCAACTCATATCGGGTAAACGCGTTCAAAAGGCGATTACAATCTATTGAACGGGATAAACTATCACTACTGGGTCACGCGTACGAATGCGGATTTTATTCGAAGTCCACATTTAATCATGTTTTTAAAAAAATGACGCAACTTACGCCAAGTGAGTACCTTAAAAAATTAAGTTAAGCGTCCAGATGGAAGCGTTCGGTCGAATCTGCTTTTTTTAAAGCATAGGTTTGCCGAAAAAATAACTTCATGTTAAAAATAACGTTGTTCCACATCAGCTATAAGCATTTATTGGGCTCCCTTCTATGGATACTTAGTTTACAAATTTCTGCCCAGCAGTTCTCCAAATCAGCCGTTTTATCTGATTTGGAATATCTGAGATCTTCCCTAGAGGAGACCCATTTTAATCTTTTTGCCTACACCTCTGAGAAAGCCTTTGAGGAGAATTATTTAAAAATTAAAAAGCAAATCCAAAACGACAGCCTTAATCTATTGGAGGTCATCAATCTTTTTCAAAAGGTGGTATCCAAAGCAAATAACGGCCATACCAGAATAGGGTTCCCTGTTCAACCCTATCTTATTTATGCTGAATCAGGTGGTTGCATTTTTCCCTTAGAAGTAGTCATTGAAAACGGAAAGGCCCTGATTCGGAAAAACTGGTCAGAAAATGCCGATATTAAAATCGGAACTGAGCTGAAAACCATCAACGGAATACCCATAAACAAGGTTTTTGAGAAAATATATCCACAAATTTCTGCTGAACGCCTTTATTTTAAAAATGCACAATTAGAGGCATTTACCCTTCCCAGATATTATTGGCAAGTCTTTGGCGAGCAAAAAGAATTTGAAGTTCAAGTGGTAGATAATACTGCTCTTTTAACGTATCAACTTAAAGCTATTAAGGCAGTGGAAGCGTATGAAATGAAGCGAGACGATATCCTAAAACACGATTGGGAATTTGAATATCTATCGGATTCCGTAGCCTATCTTCGTCCAGGAGGTTTTGGGGGAGATGAGGATGAATACAGAAGCTTTATTGATTCTGTATTTGTTCAAATAAATCTCAAAAAACTAAAAAATCTTGTTGTTGATTTAAGAAACAACCCAGGAGGAGATGATGCTTTTAGTGACTATTTAGTGTCCTATATCGCCGATAAGCCCTTCAAATGGTCATCCAAGTTTGAACTGAAATCCAGTGGTATTTTGAAAGAAAATATCCGTCAAACTAAAGACACGACCCAAACCTATTGGAAAGCTGTATTAGCACACGATGATGGGGAGATTTATGAATACCCTTTTGACCGCTATGAGCCACAACCTAAGGAGAAAAGGTATCAAGGCAAGGTTTATGTGCTGATTAACCGCCAGTCGTATTCCCAAGCAACAGTAACGGCCTCCCAGATTCAAGATTATGGCTTTGGGGAGCTTGTTGGTGAAGAAACTGCTGAATTTCCCAACCTTTATGCCTCTATTTTCTCGTATGAACTACCCAAAACAGGAATTAAAGTAGATGTGTCCAAGGGAAAAATCCTACGTGTAAATGGTATGGATATTAAAAAAGGTGTAATTCCAGACATCTTTATCAGGGATCATCTTTTGGATGAAAAAGATGAGATTTTGGAAGAAATCCAACGAAGAATACACAGCAAGTAATCCCTGCTATTGTAAAAATAAGAATAACATGAAACCAAGTATATCTATTCTTGTAGTCTTTTCAATAGGCCACTTGAGCTACAAATCACAAACGCAGGTTTCTCGAATTGAAATAGTTCAACCAACTATAGAACAGGAAGCAACTTCAATTTGGAGAACAATAAATGACATTACTTTTTTTGAAAAACAGGGGTATGCTATTCATCTGCCAAAAGATGCTCTGATTGACTCATTGATAACAAAATCTAAAAAAGGGACTTTTGGAAATGAGGATTTTTCGGCCATCTATGCACTTGTTGAGACCAAGATATTTAAGCAAAAGAATTATTCCCGGGCCATCCAAAAAGTAGCGGGTCAAATTAACCTTATAAACAATCTTATCAATGAAATAGACAGGAAGAAAAGCAATTGGGATTGGGAGTTTAAAATGTTTGACAACTACAGGATTGTTTTAACCCTATACGGTACGGGAGGTAGTTATGACCCAGATGAAGGCATTATAACGTTATTGACCGATACAAAAGGTGGGTTTGTAAAATATAAAAATCCCGCATACACCATAATTCACGAAATCACCCATATGGGAATGGAATTTTCAATCGTTCGTAAATACAAGCTTGCTCACGGATTAAAAGAAAGAATGGTAGACACCTTTGTATATCTCATGTTCCGAGAAAAATTACCGGGGTATGAAATCCAATCTATGGGAAATGAGCATATTGACACCTATTTGAACAAGAAAAAAGATATTGAATCCCTAGGTAAAATAGTATCTGATTTTATAAGGAAATAAGCCGTATTAAAAAGATGCAAGTGATACTAAAGGAATCAGAAGTCGATGGGTTGTTGTCCGTGGAATAGTAGCGCTAAACAGAAATTTCGTTAAATAACTGTCCAATTCATAAGGTAAGTAACGTCATAAGTGCAGTTAATAACCTTTAAATAAACAAAAATGAATCTTTATCAAGACAGTTATTATCGAATTGACCTTCATCAGGCCACCAACACCCTTGCCTTCGTTTGGAACCAGAATCATCCAGAGGTGGACTATGAAGGATTTATTGAAGCCTGTTGCAATTTTATTGGGTATGGTTTTGAGTACGAGACCCAAACCATATTAATAGACACCAAATTCTTCACCTATATGCCACCTCCGGAATTTCATGAATGGCAAAAGACGATTCATCATGATCGCTACCGAAAAATAGGCGTTAAAAAAGTGGCTTATGTGATGAACACAGAACATGTGGAATACATGAAAAGCTCCCAAATAAAAGAGGAAGGATTTATTACGGATTATTACGACAATACTGAGGTAGCCCTCTCTTGGTTGACTAACCAAAACCAGTGAATCCAAAAGATCAAAGGGATGTCAATAGTTGTATTGACATCCCTTTGACTGCTCCAAGTGAAAATCAATGGTGCCATTCCAGTATGCGCCTTATTGCCACCTTGTTATACCCTCTTTTTCTTTATCTTTAAAATCAATGACATCACAGCTGGAAGTATTAATTGTTGAGGATGAACGCCTTATCTCCAAAGATTTGCAAGATTGTCTGAGCGAATTGGGCTATGGACGCTCCAAAGTGGTGGATTCCTATGAAGGGGCCATTGCGGCCTTGGAAACCAAACCTCCGGATATTGCGTTATTGGATATTTCCTTACGTGGTCCAAAGTCTGGAATAGATGTTGCCAACTTTCTTATGCAAACGGATACTATTCCCTTTATTTATATTACCTCGCATTCAGACAAGAAAACGCTGCAAGAAGCTAAATCCACCCGTCCTTCGGGATATTTGGTTAAGCCCTTTCGAAAGGAGGACATTTTTACATCTATGGAAATCGCTTTGGGCAATTTTGCGCATCGCCATATTGACAATAATAGGCGGGAAAATCCTATTACCCACGTGCAGATTCCTTTCCGAATCAAAAAAGCCGTGAACTATATCAATCGGAATCCCGAGAAAAGGTTGACCCTTAATGAATTGGCCACGGTAGCGGAGATGAGCTTGTACCACTTTGCCCGCTCTTTCAAATCCTATTTGGGAAAGACTCCTTACCAATACGTTATGGAACAAAAGATGGAAAAGGCCAAAATATTGTTGATGAGCACCAGTAAAAGCATTATCCAAGTTGGTTTAGATGTGGGGTATGAGAACCAAAGTCATTTTACCAAAACTTTTAAGAAAACGGTAGGGCAAACACCCAAAATATTTAGATTGGAAAATGATAGCCCTTAATTCAAAAAAGAAGCTAAGGCTTTTACTCGTTTTGTTTTTGCAGCTTCCAATATTAGGTTCCTTTGGGCAGCCACCTGCAATTCCCTTACCCAAAATTCACGCGAGGCAAATAAGTACCGAAAACGATAGCATTCAAAAGCTTATTGCCATTGGTGGGAAGTTCATGGAAGAACGAAGTGACTCCTTGGAAATCATCGCCAAACGGATTATCTCGTTTAGCAAGGGATTTCCAGAGTACCGCGCAAAAGGCTATTCTTTACTCGCTTACTTTAACAGAACTAAGTACGATTATGAAACCAGTGCCACTAACTATGCAATTGCTGTTGATTTATATGGCGCTGCCGGAAAGCCGAAAGAAGTGCTTTCTGCAATGCTTGAGCAAGGCAAGGCATATCATTTTTCTAAAAAATGCGCTGCAGCCCTAGATATTTTTCGACAGTACAATAAAAAAGCCATTGAAGCTAAGGATAGTATTCATATTGCGGATTCATATATGGTTATTGGTCTTGAATTGGGGCATTTGGACAGTTTGGAATCCAAATTAGTTGCCTATAGAAAAGCACTGGTTGTCTACGATAAGTTGGGAGATAGGAAGTCTAAAGCTCGATTGGAAAACAATATGGCCAGTATATACTCGGACTTAAAAGAATATGAAAATGCCCGAGATTATTATGAACGCTATGTGGGCACCATGCGCGATTTTCCAAAAAGCGAATTGGAACTCAGTTATGGTTTAAGTAATCTAGGAAACGTATTTAGGGAGCTTGGTGATTTCAAAAAGGCTGAAAAATTGCTTGAAGAAGCCCTTGGGATAAAAAGAAGATTACAAGTAATGCCCACTTTGACGCGAACTTTAAATATTATGGGTAAGCTTTACACGCAAACCAGAGAGTATGATCGGGCCATCGAATTGTTAGATGAAGCACTGGAAATAGGGCAAGGATTACAGGACAAAGAACTCATATACAATACTAAATTGGCGTTGGGACAGGCCCATCTAAAACAGGGAAACCGAACCATGGCAGAATCCCATTTGTTGTATGCCCTGGAAAGTGTGGTTATGGGTTCTGCAACGGATGAGGATATTCATCTATTGGAGTCACTATCGGAACTGTACCAGAAAAAGGGGGAGTACAAAAAGGCCTTGGCCTACTATAGCCAGGCGTCGCAAATAAACGATAGCATCCAGAATCTGGACCGTTTGGCCAGCATTAACAAGTTCAAAACCCAATATGAGGTTAAGGAAAAAGAATTGGAGATTGCAAACCTGAAAGCTGACCAGTTGCTGCAAACCGCTGAATTGGAGCGCAAAGAGTTGGAACGGGCTATTTTGATTGCTACAATCCTATTGGGTTCAGGGATTATTTTCTTTTTGTACCAAGCCTTCATTTCTCGGAAAAGAAGGAATGCACAATTGCTTAAGGCAAGGGCAGAATTGGAAGATTCAAATGGACAACTGCGAAAAAATGAAGAAAAACTTACCAAGTCCAATAGGGAGAAGGAGGTTCTGTTAAAAGAAGTGCACCACCGCGTAAAGAACAATCTTCAAATTGTCAATAGTCTTTTAAGTATCCAAGCTCGTAAATCCAATGAAATAGGGGATATCAATGATTTTTTGTACAACAGTCAAAATAGGTTACAGTCCATTGCCTTAATTCATGAAACCTTGTACGCTTCCCAAAGCTTGGCGAAAGTGGATTTAAATGAGTATTTAAATAAATTATCGGACTACATTCTCGATGCGGGTCCAGGGGAAGACTTAGCAATTGATGTAGAGAAATCCTTTGAAGATTCTGAGTTGGATATTCAGCGCGTGGTTCCTCTTGGCCTAATCTTTTCTGAGTTACTGATGAATGCCCTTAAACATGCGTTTCCAAATGATCAAGGAAAACTCAAACTTTCTTTTGGTAGGGATAAAGATGCATATGTACTGAAAGTTGTGGATAGCGGTACCGGATTTAACGAAAACCACAAAAAATCCCTCGGACTGGAATTGGTCCAATTGCTAACTGAGCAATTATTGGGAACCCTTAGCTTTAAAAGCTCTAATGGCACACAGGCCATCTTAAAATTTCCGATTACTTACCCCGTTTAAAAACACTTTCACAAGGATTTAAGCAAGAATGGAATAATCGGTGCATGATTTGAACAAAAGGGGCAAATCATCAGAAGTAGTTTTACCTCATAATCAGTTCTTGCGTAAATATCAAGCACAATGAAAGGATCTCTCCTTTTAGCACTTGCACTATTTTTTTTCGGTCCGATCTTCTGCCAAGAAAAAGAACCGGAAAGAAATGTAATTGATATCAATTATAGACTTACCGGAACTGGCCTTTTTTCTTGGGGAAACCGGAATAGGCAATTTGTGGTGGCCGAAGGTGAATTTGACCGGGTAAGGGATAAGATGAGGTATAATTTTTTGCCTTCCATGTTATACAATCGTGTAAACGGACGTGTTACCGAGTACGGCTACTATATTAAAGGATTAGTGGTATGGCACCCTAGGGAGAAAGTGCAACCCTTTCTGGTTTCCATTTATGAATATTCTGAAAGGCGGCAAGTGGATTTTAGGACCATAACTGGTCCGGGTTTGAGCTATACAGCCCTAGAAAATCAAAATCACAAATTGTACCTACAATTTGCCATGCTTTTTGATTATACCACTTACAACGGCATGGATTTTAGAATTCTAGGACTTCAGGAAAGCAGCGTTCGCAGAATAGTACGACCCTCACCTAGAATTGTTGGGGAACATTTTTTTAAGAACCGAGATATCCGAATTACCTATGAATATTGGTTTCATAATTCTTTGCAACGCATTGATGATACCCGTATGAAACTGGACCTAAACATCGATTTCAAGATTACGGAATGGTTGTCTTTTAGAACGGCCCTGGATTATTTTTTTGAAAACATCGTGCTGCAAGGACTCAATTCCAACGATTTGTTGCTCTCTTTTGGACTTAATCTTCATAATAAAAAGAACTGATATGAAAACTAAAGTAAAAATCGTATTAATGGGTTTATTACTTGTATTCGGCTCATGTAAACAAAAAAATTCAGAAGCCCAGCCACGATTTAAATCCCAACTTAAAGGGTATTGGGAGAGCACGGAACTCGAAGAAGAAGGCAATTCGTTCTCCCATAAAGAACTTATTCTTACCAATAGCACGTGGCATCTTAGTGTTTATGCCTATGCCGATGCCAAGGGACATGATCCCCTTTTTCAATTGGAATTTGAAGGTAACTATGAGATTACGGGAGCGTCTCCCATAGTAGAAGGTTCTTGGAACGGAACCTATAGAATTGACAAAAAGTATTTAACCCTACTCAACCGCAATCCAGAGGTGGTTCAGGAACTGGGTTTTGCTTCTTGTGGATTAACGTATGGGGAACGCAAGGATGTATCCAACGGCTGTTCCTTTGTGGAATCCATTGCGGATTGTCCTGTAGATTATGACCTAGTCACGATTAGGGAAGGCATGCTCTACGCAGGAAAGCGTAATTCAGACATGTGTGTTCCTGAAGGACGTCCAAAATTACACGGAAACCCTTTTCAAAGAATGAACCTTAAGAAAACCAAATCCCTTTCAGCAGATAAAATATTTCCCACAGATGCTGAGCTAAATGTATTAGCCGATAACCTTCAATTTTTGGAAGGTCCCATATGGAATGCAGAAAAGGAACGTCTAATCTTTAGTGAAGTCAATGGAAATACCTTGTGGCAGTGGACTGAAGCGAATGGCGTTTCCGAATATTTAAAACCCAGTTTTTATGCTGGAGGGAATACGTTTGACCATGAAGGAAATATCATTTCCTGCCAAGGAGGGGCTAGAAGATTGGTGCGTGTGGGCAATGATGGAAATAGCACCGTACTGACGGATAATTACAATGGAAAAAAATTCAATTCGCCTAATGACGCTATCGTCAAATCCGATGGGACCATTTGGTTTACCGATCCGGACTATGGACTTCTAGCGGTGTACGGGGAAAATGCCAATGAGCATAAAGAATTGGACGGGAATTACATTTTTAGGTATGATCCCAGAAACGGCACAACGAGTCTACTCTGCACGAGTCTTAGTAAACCCAATGGTTTGGCCTTTTCCCAGGACGAATCGGTTCTATATGTTGGGAATTCTGCTGAAGGAGATCGGTGTATTATGGCCTTTGGAGTACTAACCAACAATACTTTGGGCAAAGTAAAACTGATTACGACGATAGAGAGCAAAACTTGGGGCGTAGATGGGCTTAAAGTGGGATCGGATGGCAACCTATATGCTGCCTGCGGAGATGGGGTAAACATATTTTCACCTTTTGGGGAATTAATACATCGGATTACTACGGATTTTGAAGTCACGAATTTAAGCTTTGGGTCCAATGCAAATACCTTGTTTCTAACGGGACACGAGGCCTTATATAAAACTACATTTAAAAACAATTGATATGAAAGAAGTACAACACTATGTGCACTATCACGGTGCGGAAACAAAAGGAAAGATCTTAATGGTAGCGAGCAGTCCATCTGTTTCGGAACAGACGGGATGGCCCATTGGTTTTTGGGCGGCAGAACTTACACACCCCCTGTTTGTTTTTCAGGAAGGTGGATATGAAGTGGATTTAGTATCCACTTCTGGTGGTAAATTGGAATTGGACGGATATTCCGATCCTACTGAACCAGACAGCTATGCTGCCCAAGACCTTATTTCCTTAGGGTACTTACGACGGCAGTGGTTTCAAGAATTTTTGGGCAACACTAAAAAACTAACAGAAGTTTCCCATGAGGGGTATCGGGCAATTTTTCTCGTAGGGGGCCAAGGCCCAATGTACACCTTTCGTGGAAATGCCGAGTTGGAGAAATTATTCATTAGTTTCTATGAAGCGGGTAAACCTAGTGCTGCAGTCTGCCATTCTACCTGTTTGTTATTGGACGCTAAGACCACTCAGGGGGAGTTATTGGTAAAAGGAAAAAGTTGGACAGGTTTTGCCAACTCCGAGGAGCAATATGCCGACGCGGCCGCAGGAGTTAAAATCCAACCATTTTGGATTGAGGAAGAGGCACGAAAGATGGAAGGTACTGATTTTAGAGTAGCCCCTATGTTCAATGCCTATGCTATTGCCGATGGAAATTTGATTACGGGTCAACAACAAAATTCAGGAACGGCAGCGGCTCGAATGCTGGTTGACATGCTCTAAACTATGGTAATGCAATGAAAACTAAGCTTATGGAACTATTTTATCTTGCTTTGGTCCTCTTGGCTGGGTTGGGAGTCCCCTTGCAAACCGCTTCCAATTCAGCCTTGGGGAAACAGTTGGGAAGTCCCTGGCATTCTACCTTGGCGGTATTTGTAATTGGGGCAATATTAGTAGCCATGGTATTCATGGCGCACCGTTATTCCTTACCCAATTCCCCAGTTATCTCTGGCGCTCCCTGGTGGAGCTGGTTGGGTGCTCCCTTAGGCGTGGCTTATATTTTTATACTAATAATAGCCGCTCCTAGATTAGGGATGTCCACAGCCGTTGGTATTGTAATCGTAGGGCAACTTTTGGGATCAGTGCTCATTGACCATTTTGGGTGGTTGGGATTTCCGGTGCATCAAATCAACTGGAAACGCGCTTTGGGCGTACTCTTGTTATTGACCGGAGTGTGGTTGGTGAAGAAATATTAATGTCTTTTTCGCAATGTTCATCAGGTTTTTCTTCGGTTTGCCCAGACATAAGTTGTAATTTGAGAATTCCGATTTATTGAGCTATGAGAACTTCGAACGATACCGGCAACCCCTTATTTCAGGAAGCTTATCCAGAGATTAGCCCAAGTTTTAAGCGGGTAGTGCAAGAAAATGGGGAGGGTGTGCAACTTAAAAAAGGAGATGTCTTTTTTGATGTTGGGCAAGACTCCTACCCTTTCGCCTTTATTGTAAGGGGATGCTTGGAAATTGTGGACCGCGTAAACAATAAAACTGTTGTTAGTTTACAAGAAGGGCAGTTTATTGGAGAAATTGGGATGCTGATGGGGCAAAAGACCTTTATGGCCGGCATCGCAGGAGAGGACTTGGAACTCTGCGTCATTCCAAATAGCAAACTACGGGAACTTCTAGCCCAGGAACCGGAGTTTGGGGAAACTTTGGTTTCCGCATATACCGCAAGACGTCGTTTATTAATGGAATGGGGTGATGGCGGAATTGTTTTGATTGGGGATGCATCCCACAGAAAGGTAAATAAGTTATTGGAATTTCTGGAACGGAGCCATATCCCTTTTAGGCGTATAGACTGGGTGGACAGTAAGGTAAACGAACTACGGGAAAAATGCGATTTACCCAATGCTGAGGTAGCGGCCATTGTAGGGGACTACAATGTTCTATGTGAACCCACTCCTTACGATATTGCAAAAGCATTGGGCCTGGATTTGTCCTTGGATGAAGACCAAATATTTGACGTATTGATCGTGGGCGCGGGCCCAGCAGGTCTGGCAGCTTCCATTTATGCTGCTTCCGAAGGCCTGTCTGTACTGATCATTGAGGATACGGCCATCGGCGGTCAAGCAGGCACATCTTCCCGAATTGAGAACTTCTTTGGCTTCCCAAAAGGGATTTCAGGTGCGGATTTGGCTTATAATGGGGAAATCCAGGCTATTAAGTTTGGAGCACGATTAACCGTACCAAGAAGGGCCGAAAAGCTAATCTCAGAAAACGGTCACTTTGAACTTAATTTCCGAAATGGCGGAGCGGTATTGGGGAAAAGTGTAGTGTTGGCCAACGGCATTCGATATCGACGTTTGCCCATTGCCGGTATAAAACAGTTTGAAGGTCAAGGGATTTACTACTCGGCCACCAAGCTCGAGGCCCGTTTTTGTACCAATCAAGAGGTAGTCATCATTGGTGGAGGCAACTCCGCAGGCCAAGCGGCCATGTTTTTATCACGTTTTGCAAAACACACGTATATCGTGGTTCGGGGCTCTGGACTGAGCCAGACAATGTCGTCCTACCTGTCTACACGTATTCTCAATGACAAATCCATCACCTTGCTTACCCATACGGAGATAGCATCTGTCCACGGTGCGGAAACCTTAGGAAAAGTGATATTGCGAAACAATGGGAACGGGGAACATATGGAAATTGACACCAAAGCCTTATTTATCATGATTGGAGCCGTTCCGAACACGGAGTGGTTAACTGCCGATCTGGAGTTGGACAAGAATGGCTTTATCAGGACAGGTGGGGAACTAGGTCCCGGGAAAACACCTTATCAAAGCTCAATAAATGGGGTATATGCGGTGGGGGATATCCGATCGAACTCGATTAAACGAGTAGCTTCGGCCGTAGGCGAAGGATCGGTCGTTATTTCCCATCTGCATCGTTATTTGAATTCCCAATTCACATCAGGGAAAAAATAGAAAGCATTTTATTATAGCATTCATAAAATATCCACTTAAAAATGTAATGTCTTTTAAAACCTATACAATGAGGACTTA
>JBCBZA010000070.1:0-20038 GCA_039815575.1 Bacteroidota bacterium
CAGGTAATATCATAGGTCACCTCGCGGGTCGTTCGATGAAAAAATGCATTGTGAATATGCTTTTGAAAAAAAGTTAACTGTAACTCCTGATTATAGCATTCCGGGCAGTTATTGGTTATAGCTGCTTCTCTAATTACTACTCTTTTTACCTTTGACATAACTAGATCGTTCGAAGGGAAATTTGCATAATCGTACCCTCCTTACTTGACGAAAGTACTTTAATTTTCCCTTTATGGTATTCTTCTATAATCCTTTTAACCAATGAAAGCCCAAGGCCCCAACCCCTCTTTTTTGAGGTAACGCCGGGATTGAAAATGGTTTGAAAATCACTTTTTGGTATTCCATGACCGGTGTCTGAAATAAGAACGTGGACCAAACTTCCAGAAGTTTCAATTTGAATGGCAATATTCCCTTTTCCTTTCATGGCATCAATGCCATTTTTAACCAAATTTTCTATGCTCCAGTTATATAATGGGAGATTTAAAAACACGGGCAACTCGTCAATTTGTGAGCTAAACGAAAAGTGAATTAGCTTGGAACTCCTTTTTTTAAGATAGTCAAAGGCTTTTTTGGTTTCTGATACTACGTCATATACTTCCAGCTCTGGAATGGAACCTATTTTTGAGAACCGTTCCGTAATGGTTTGTAGCCTATCAATATCCTTTTCAATTTCTTTAGTGATTTCCGGGTTGATCTTTTCACTCCTTAGTAGTTCGTTCCAGCCCAGTAATGAAGTAAGTGGGGTTCCTATTTGATGGGCAGTTTCTTTGGCCATGCCTGCCCAAAGTTTATTCTGTTCGGAGGCTTTGTTGGTCTTGAAAAAGAAAAAGATGACCGTTCCAAACAAGAAGATGATAAGTAGTAGTGCTACGGGATAAAACTTGAGCTTGTTTATCACTTCAGAATTTCCATAATAAAGGGTCTGCAATAAATCGCCCCCTTGAATGATCTCTATAGGCTGGTTTTCTCCTGCAAATTTTTTGATAAGGGATTGTATTTTTAGGGAGTCCCCAGCAATTTCGTGAGGGATATTATGCGTTTTGACAGAGCCTTCCTCGTTGACCAAAATCATGGGTGTCGAGGTGTTGTTTCCCATGATGATCAAAGGTAAATTTCCTAGTTCTTGATCTATGGGTGATTGCAGTACTTCCAATTCTGCTGCAGCCCAATTTTCCATTTTTAGGCGTTCTTCTTCCTTGAACTTTTCAAAGAAACTATTGGTGTTCCACAATATTAGGCTCACAACGACAAAAGCGGAAACAAGTAAAAAAATATTGGAAGTGCGCCTCTTTGGATTGAACTTCATACGAAAACGTATTACAGATAAAGATACTGGAAAAAAGGGGTCTTTTTGTTGAAAAACGATGGCGATGGCATATTGTTGCCCTCTTCATTTTCCCTATTTTTGACTACTTATAAACGAACGCTTATGGAAATTCAGGGAAGGGTAAAAATGATAGATGAAACAAAAACCTATGGGAACAATGGGTTTAGGAAACGCGAAGTGGTACTAACTACTGAAGAACAGTATCCACAGCATATTCTGGTCGAATTTGTTCAGGATAAAACCGATTTACTGAATTCCTATCAAGTTGGGCAGCTAGTGAAGATAAGTATCAATCTAAGGGGTCGTGAATGGGTAAATCCACAGGGCGAGACCAAATACTTTAATTCCATTCAGGGATGGCGGATTGAGAATTTGGAGTCGGCGACAAACGATCAAGAAATGCCTCCGGTACCGCCAATGGAAGCTTTTGAACCTGCAGAAGAATTGTCAGAAGAAGATCACGATGACCTTCCTTTTTAATGCATGGGCTTATCAAGGCTCATAGAAAACAGTTTTAGGCGTTTTCTGCCTTCGCCCTTTACCATTGCTGTATTACTCACGGTATTGACCATTTTGTTGGCTTTGTTATTCGGACAAGGTCCAGAAAATGGGAATCAATTATTTCATGTACTCAAATTGTGGGAACAAGGGGTTTGGAACAATGGTTTACTGGTGTTTGCCTACCAAATGATGCTGATTTTGGTGCTAGGGCATGTACTGGTTTTGAGCAAACCCATGGAGCTTTTGATTTTGAAATTGACGGGCTTGGTCAAAAACTCAGCGAATGCGGCTATTTTGGTAGCACTTTCAACCCTTTTGGTTTCTTTTTTTAATTGGGGACTGGGGTTAATTTTTGGGGCACTTTTGGCAAGAAAAGTTGGAGAATATGCCCAAGCACAACGCATTCCCATTAATTACCCATTAATAGGAGCTTGTGGATATGCAGGATTGATGGTGTGGCATGGGGGAATAAGTGGTTCGGCCCCTTTAAAAGTTTCAGAAGCAGGACATTTGACCCAATTAATGTCAGCTTTTCAATCCCACCCCTTGACTGCCAATTTACCAACCTCCATTTCAACTTCAGAAACTATCTTTAGCTTGTCCAATGTTCTCATCTTCATAACTGTATTGGTTTCCATCACGGCCTTGTCCTATTATCTTGGAAAGCGGGCAAAGCCAACACCAATCAAACTTAGTATGTATCGTTTCAAAAACGTGGATTCCAAAAAATCCCGGGGGGCGGAACGACTGGATCATTCAAAATCTTTTTCCCTGTTTTTTGGCCTCTTGATTTTAGTTGCTTTTATGGTGCAATACTTACCCTTTTTGAAGCAATTGAACCTAACACCCAATCTATTGAACTTTTTTATGCTGGGACTGGCCATTCTCCTTCATGGGAATTTTTCAAACTTTTTAAAGGCTGTTGAAGAGGCTATCGGAGATGTGTCTGGTATCTTAATTCAATTTCCACTCTATTTTGGTATTATGGGCATTATGGGAGGAAGTGGTATGATCAATCAAATTTCTGATTTTTTCGTTTCCATAAGCACAGAAACTACCTTGCCTATTTTCACCTTTTTAAGTGCTGGTCTCGTAAATATTTTTGTACCAAGTGGTGGGGGACAGTGGGCCGTGCAAGGACCCCTGATCTTGGAATCGGCCATGTCTTTGGGAGTTCCCTTACCCAAAGCCGTTATGGCTTTGGCTTATGGAGACCAACTGACCAACATGCTCCAACCTTTTTGGGCCTTGCCCCTTTTGGGTATTACTAAGTTGAAGGCCAAGGAAATACTTCCCTATACCATGCTTTTTATGGTTGTTGGTGGACTTATTTATATGGTAGGATTACTGCTTTTTTAGCGAATTTCCAATAATTTTGTAAAAAAAGCTTCAAATGGAAAAGGAAAATAAAGGGCTTCCCCTCTATTTTTTGGACGACCGCTTGGAATTCCCTTCTGTTGATATGGCTAACGCGGATGGGCTACTGGCCGTTGGGGGAGATTTGTCCCCAGAACGACTGCTATTGGCATACAAAAATGGGATTTTTCCTTGGTTCAATGATGATGATCTTATTTTATGGTGGAGCCCTGACCCGAGAATGGTTTTGTTTCCTGATAAGGTGAAAATATCAAAAAGCATGGGAAAATTGCTACAACGTGGGGAATTTCGATTAACTAAAAATGAAGCTTTCGGGGAAGTATTGTGCCAGTGCGCCAAGCAAAAACGTAAGGGACAGGAAGGTACGTGGATTACTAAGAATATGAAAAATGCCTATTTGGAGCTTCACAAAAGAGGCTTTGCCAGGTCCTATGAAGTTTGGAGAGAAGGCGTGTTGGTTGGCGGACTCTACGGCGTGGATCTAGGAAATGTATTTTGTGGAGAGAGTATGTTCAGTACTGTTTCAAATGCCTCTAAATACGCTTTTATCAAGTTGGCTGAAGAACTTAATCAAAAAAAATACGCCTTCATTGACTGTCAAGTATATACCGACCATTTGAGAAGTTTAGGGGCAGAGGAAGTTCCAAGAAAACAGTTCATTCAGCTCTTAGAGCAACATGTGTAAAGCGCTTGGAAAAAATAATACTTGATGAAGGAATTGACATTGTTATTTTCTTTATAAGTGAACGCTACCGTAGTAAAGGGTGCCATTTGTTACTATTGGAATGGAACAAATAGTAAGCGACATGACTTTGCGTTAAGATATTCAATCAATCTACCCTCATCAAAACCTTTGTCTGCCACGGTTCAAGATGAAATAGTCCTTTGGCAGCATCTTCGAGATTGCTTTTACAAAGCTTAAATTTTTCGACGTTGAAATCGGGGGTAAATTCTTCCGGTTGATTCCCCATATTATGAAGAATTATAAATTCAGAGGTATCATCCCATCTTCGGTAAACAAATAATTGCGTGTGTTCTTGATATAAACATTCGTAATCACCATAAACCAAAACTGGGTTTTTCTTCCGCAATTGGATGACATCCCTATAATAGTTTAAAATGGAGGTCGCACAAGTTTCTTGGTCAGCTACATTAATTGATGTATAATTTGGATTGACGGACAACCACGGTTCTCCATCCGTAAAACCTGAATTTTTTTGATCGGTCCATTGCATGGGAGTTCGGGCATTGTCCCTGCTCTGTGCGTGTACGATAGTTAGGAAGGCGTCCATGTCCTGCCCATTTTTTTTCGCTTCGTCCCATGCATTCAATGTCTCAATATCGTTATAATAGTCAATGTCGGGATAGGCCACATTGGTCATTCCAATTTCATCACCTTGATAAATGTAAACTGTTCCGCGCATAGTTAACAAAAGGGTAACCAGCAATTTGGCTGAGGTGTCATGATATTCCTTGTCATTTCCAAAGCGGGAAACCATACGTGAAAAATCGTGATTGCCTAAAAAGATACTACCCCAACCCCCATTTTTAAGGGCTTTGTCCCAATCAGAAAATACTTTTTTAAACTTGGGTAAATCATAAGGTACTGGATCGTATTTTCCCCCTTCGCCACAGTCAATGTACAAATGGTCAAAATGAAAGACCATATGAAGCTCTTCCCTTTTTTCATCCACATAAAGAGGGCCATTTTTGAGGTCAATTCCAGGACCTTCACCTACGGTCATTATATCGAACTTAGAAAGCACTTCCTGGTTCATTTCATGTAAATACTGATGTATTTTTGGACCATTGGCATAGGTGTTAAGAATGGTATCTTGGAATTTTGAATGTTGTGTATCTTCAAACGCATCAGGTTTGGAAATCAATGAAATGACATCCATTCGAAAACCGTCCACCCCCTTTTTAAACCAGTACTCAAGTAACTCAAAGATTTCTCTCCTTACCTTGGGATTTTGCCAATTCAGATCAGGTTGTTTTTTTGTAAAATAATGTAAGTAATACTGCTGGGTATCGTTGTTATATTCCCAAGCACTGCCACTGAAAAAAGATTCCCAATTGGTCGGTGGGCCATTATTTTTGCCATCCCTCCAAATATAGTAGTCCCGATAGGGGTTGTCTTTTGATTTTTTTGACTCTTTAAACCAAAAATGTTCATCAGAAGTATGGTTAGCTACTAGATCCATGACCAATTTCAAGCCTTTTTTGTGCATTTGTGCCAAAAGGGTATCAAAAGCTTCATGACCTCCAAAATCTTCAGATATTTTTCTATAATTGGAGATATCGTACCCATTGTCATCATTCGGCGATTCGTACACGGGACATAACCATATAACATCGATGCCAAGGGACTTGATGTAATCCAATTTCCCTATAATTCCTGGAATATCTCCGATACCGTCTCCAGTGGTATCCTTAAATGAACGTGGATATATTTGATATACCACACTTTCCTTCCACCAGTTTCTATTCATAAACTCTTTGAATGCTTTAGGTAAAAATGAAGTATGTGCTGACCACTAATAATGTAAATCCTACAAAAGATGCAATAGTAAGAAATTCCACCTAGAATAGGGTTAGTCAATTGATTCTTGACGCAATTAGGGAAATACGGAAAATTTGCGGCTTGCGTATTATACCAAAGAATACCTAAAACAGCCAACCTCATGATCATTTATCATACCTGTGGCCTGCATAAAGGCATAGATAACCGTACTGCCCACAAATTTAAAGCCCTTTTTTTTAAGAGCTGTACTTACTTTATCCGAAAGCTCGGTTTTGGCGGGTGCATCCTTGTAGTTTTCGAATGCGTTTTTGAGAGGTGCTCCATTCACAAAGCCCCATATGTATTCTGAAAAGCTTCCATACTCCTTTTGCACTTGCATAAAGGCCTTTGCATTGGATATGGTAGCATTGATTTTAAGTTTGTTTCTAATTATTCCAGAATCTTGCAAGAGGCTATCAATTTTTGTTTGGTCGTATTTCGCTATTTTCTGATAGTCAAAATGATCAAAGGCCTTTCTAAAATTTTCACGTTTTCGTAGTATGGTAATCCAACTAAGTCCCGCTTGAAAGGTTTCCAAAATCAAAAATTCAAAGAGGGTGGTGTCATCCTTAACGGGAACACCCCATTCCTCGTCATGATAAGCTTCATAGAGTGAATCCCCAACACACCATCCGCAGCGGTGTTTTTCCATAGTGATGTACTAAAAGTTTTGTACAATATACAGATAAAGCGGCATGCCTAAAGTAATGTTGATAATGTGTTTAATTTCAAGCAATGCCCTGCTGTTTCTTGCATCTATTATCATTTGTGAAATGCTATTTTCGCTTCCTTTGGTTCAGCGATGCGCTTTTTTGACCGCTCTTTTAAACCCTATTCTTTTCACTAAGGCTTAATAATTGTAGGTTGTGGAATTTTATAAGTAACACAAGGATAAGAGTACGTCCGCGGCATCAATAGTATTAAACGTTCCTTTTATAAGCAGTATTTTTTAAAATATTGGGTGCTGGCTTCTTCTTTGGGAGGAGGTTTACGCAACCATTTTTTGTACTTCTTTATCATGGGTTGAACTTACAAAGTACTATCAAAATACTGGTAATCTGCCCATCGCATCTAAAATTTTGAACATTGGGATGGGCAGATTTTGGCAGAGAACAAATTTATTTGGCTATTTCTCCAGATTTTGAAGCGTTTTTAAAGCGAAGTTCTCCACTGGAGATGGCACCATTTAGGTCGGCTTTTAATATTCGTAAGGCATTAAAAAATTTTGACCCATTGCTTCTTTTAAGCACAACGATTGGATTACTGTTCTTATCAAAGGTCATATTGGTCACAGTAACCTTATTTTTCAATAGGCTACCCATATTGATAATACCCCCTCTCTTAATGATAAAGTTCTTTCGTGGTATTTCAATAAATTGATAATCAACTTTTGAAGGATTTCCAATAAGAAGTTCGTCACCCACTTTTACCAAGTCATCATATCTTTCTTGAGCGATTACAGTAAAGAATAGTGACAAACTGAATAAAGCAAATAATAAAAATCGTTTTTTCATGATAATTGAATTAGTTGTTGTCCGTAGTGGTGCTGTCTTTTGGAATGGAAGTCAGAACGGCCTTTATGGTGGGGCGGAATCCATAAAAATCCTTTCCATCTTCACGTCTTAGGACCAATTGTCTTTCCCCGTTCGGTAATATATTCATTTGGTCAACCACTATAACAGTACCAAAATAATTGAATGTAGCCCCTAGACCTGAGGACGAATTTAAAGGGTTGGTCAAAACAACCGTCTCTTCGTATGGAAGGGTTAAAATATATCCATTGGTCGTATCACCCCTACTCTCATCAAAATGCTCAAAAGACTTCTTAAAATTTAAGTGCTGAGAAAGCAGGAAATAAGGGATAATCAATAAAAAAAATAGCGTAAAACTTTGCTTCATAGGCATTTTCTTTTAAGTAAAAATAAAAATAATTATGAGACTCACGAGCAAAGCGTTCGTTAAAAAAAGTTAAACTATTATGTAATAAAAGTAATACTATTATTTTTGTGATCTCAAAATTTTATTATGGAACGTTTGTTACAATCCGTGAAGATTGCTATTAATGAAAAAGTATTTTTAAAAGATCCAGACTCCTCTGAGTTGGGAAAACGAATTATAGAACACAGTATCCTATTAATTGATGAAATAGGTTTTGAAAGTTTCACATTCAAAAAGTTAGGGGAACGTATTGGTTCCAATGAGAGTTCTATTTACAGGTATTTCGAGAACAAGCATAAACTTTTGGTGTATCTGACCTCTTGGTATTGGGGTTGGTTGGAGTACCAGCTTGTATTTGCTACCAATAGCATTGCAGACCCCCAAGAAAAGCTTCGTCAAGCAATATCAATTGTCAGTAAAACGACGGTTGAAGATCAGTCTTACCGACATATTAATGAGGTCTTGTTGAACAAAATTGTGGTCAACGAATCTTCAAAATCGTTCCTGACCAAAGAAGTTGATGAGGAAAATAAACAAGGCTACTTTGTAATATACAAGCGTATGGTCAGTCGTATAGAGGAAATGATTCAGGCGGTAGCGCCAGGATATGCCTACGCCCCCAGTTTAGCAAGTACCATATTGGAAAGTACCCTTCATCAGCATTTTTTAATGGATCATTTCCCAAATCTTACCAGTTGTACGGTCAAAAACCCTCCACGCAATTTTATTCAAGATTTGGTATTTAAGGTTTTAACACCATAATAATGACTAGAAAAATACTTACAGCTTGGCAGCGACTCATAGGATTGCTGCGGATGGATAAAAAAGACATTCTTCAAATATTTTATTACGCCATCTTTGCTGGTTTGGTCAACCTTTCCCTGCCATTGGGCATTCAAGCCATCATTAATTTGATTCAAGGCGCCCAGGTGAGCACTTCATGGATTGTATTGGTCATATTGGTCACCTTGGGGGTAGCATTCGTTGGCGCACTTCAATTGATGCAAATTAGGATAATAGAAAACGTACAACAGAAGATTTTTACCAGGGCTTCTTTTGAATTTGCCTATCGCTTCCCAAAAATCAAGATGAGCGAACTGCGTAACTATTACCCACCTGAGCTGGCCAACCGATTTTTTGATACGTTGACCGTTCAAAAGGGGCTTTCCAAAATTTTAATCGATTTTCCCGCAGCATTGCTACAAATCATTTTTGGGCTATTGTTATTATCATTTTACCACCCCTTTTTCATCGTTTATGGCATTCTACTGTTACTTTTAATATATGTAGTATTCAAGTTTACGGCACAACGCGGATTGGATACCAGTTTAGAAGAATCCGAGCACAAATACAAAGTGGCGCATTGGCTCCAAGAGGTGGCAAGGTCAATTGTAAGCTTCAAACTTTCAGGAAAGACATCGCATGCTATTGACAAGAACGATACTTTGGTCGTAGAATATCTGGGTGCCAGGGAAAGCCACTTTAAAATTTTAGTGCTACAGTTCATCCAAATGATCGGGTTTAAGGTTTTGGTCACTGCTGGTTTATTATTAATAGGGGGGCTTTTGGTTTTAAGTCAGGAGATGAATATTGGGCAATTTGTTGCTGCTGAAATTATCATATTACTTGTAATCAGTTCGGTTGAAAAGTTAATCCTTGGCTTAGAGACTTTTTACGACTTGCTCACATCTTTGGAAAAGTTGGGCCAGGTTGTGGATAAAGATTTGGAACCCCAGGATGGAGAACGACCCTTTGATCCAGATATGGGTTTTAATGTAGAGCTCAGCGAAGTCTCTTACATGGTTCCTGATCGGGATAAAAAAATTATTGATAACGTATCTTTTGCCATATCCCCTACTTGCACCATATTATTAACAGGACCCAGCGGTTCAGGAAAATCGACTTTGCTGCGTTTAATGGCAGGCATTTTAGAGCCCAACGAGGGTAAGATATTTGTTAACAATGTGGCCCTGCAAGGGTTGAATCTCAATTACTATCGATCACATTTGGGGCAAACCTTAAGTGAAGAAACACCATTTGAGGGCACTATCATAAATAATATCACTTTTGGTAACAGTGACATTTCCCAAGAGGAAGTGTATTGGGCGTTGGAAAAGGTAAAATTGACCCAATTTGTAAAAGACCAACCCTATGGATTAAATACTGTTTTATATCCAGAAGGCAAGCAAATTCCATACACCATTGGTAAGAAAATAGTATTGGCAAGGAGTATAGTACGTAAGCCTAAACTTCTCTTGCTCAAAGATCCCCTAGATCAATTCAATGAGGATGAGGTAGTTTCAATAATGGATTTTTTAAGTGATATCTCCAACGGCTGGGCTTTGGTAGTGGTTAGTAAGAATCCCAAATGGGCTTCTAAATGTGGTAGAATTATGACCATTGATAAGGGAAAATTAGTTAACGAAAAAAGAAATAAGAATGCTTAATATCTCTAACAAGCCATTGAACCGTCATGTGGACTTGTCTAGTTTTAAGGCGGCCAGGCGTGTATTTCACAGAAGGCATTACAAGCACTTCAATAGGTTCTTATTGGCCTTTTCCTTCATTGGACTGATTATCTTGTTTCTTCCCTGGACCCAGAATGTCTCAGGAAAGGGTTTTGTAACCACATTGACTCCGGATCAAAGGCCGCAGACCATCCAATCCCCTATACCGGGCCAAATCGTAAAATGGTATGTACGGGAAGGTGATTATGTTCAAAAGGGAGATACTATCCTTCATATTGCAGAGGTGAAGAATGAGTATTTTGATCCTGACTTGGTTCCACGTACCGGGCAACAAATTAAGGCCAAGGAAATGGCCGTAATCTCTTATCAGGAAAAGGTAAAAGCACTGGAAATTCAAATAGGCGCCTTAAATAAGGAACGCCAGCTAAAATTGAAGCAGGCTAAAAACAAGCTTTATCAATCCAAATTAAAGGTGCAAAGTGATAGTATTGACTTGGAAGCGGCCAATACCAATATTACCATTGCACAACGTCAATATGATCGTGTGGTCCAATTGGAGTCCGAAGGATTAAAAGCAATAACCGATGTAGAGGAAAAACGGTTAAAACTGCAGGAAACCCAAGCAAAACTCATTTCACAAGAGAACAAGCTATATGCGAGTAAAAATAACGTCATTAATTCAGAAGTGGAGGTGACAAGGGTTCAAGCCGAGTATACCGACAAAATATCAAAGGCCCGAAGTGATATGTTTACGGCGCAATCGAGTCAGTTTGATTCTGAAGCCCAAGTAACAAAATTACAGAACCAGTTTACCAATTATTCCATACGGAACGATCTGTATTATATCAAAGCCCCCCAAAGTGGATATATCAATAGGGCCATACAGGGCGGTATTGGGGAAACCTTTAAAGAAGGTGATCAATTGGTGGCCATTATGCCAACAGAGATAGATTTGGCTGTAGAAACCTTTGTTGATCCCTTGGATTTACCCTTGATGCATATCGGGGAGAAGGTTCGCGTTCGATTTGATGGTTGGCCCGCAATAGTCTTTAGTGGATGGCCCAATGTTTCCTATGGTACCTATGGTGGCGTGGTTGTTGCCATAGAGACCTTTATCAGTGACAATGGAAAGTATCGAATATTACTGGCCCAAGACCCTGAGGATCATAATTGGCCAGAAGTTCTAAGGGCGGGTGCTGGAGCGGATACTATTGCCCTATTGGATGATGTCCCCATCTGGTTTGAATTATGGCGGCAGTTGAATGGATTCCCGCCCAATTACTATCAACCCCAGACAAAGGTGGCAAAAGCCGAAAAGAAATAAACATGAAACGCTACCTTATCTATTTGGCATTTTTTGTGGGAAACTTCATAAATGCCCAGCAAGATACCCTTGTGCTGGGCTTTAATGAGTTCTTAGGCTACGTAAAAAAGTACCATCCCATTGCTCGCCAGGCCCAATTGACCATCTCTATTGGCCAAGCTAACCTGATGAAGGCCCGGGGGGGCTTTGATCCTAAGATTGAAGTAGATTATGAACGAAAGAAGTTTAAGGGGACTGAGTATTGGGACCGCTTGAACGGAACCTTTAAAATTCCTACCTATTTCGGTTTGGAATTTAAAGGTGGTTTTGAACAAGCCGAAGGTGAATTCATTAATAGGGATGAATTTTTTCCAGAGGATGGACTGTACAGTGTTGGGGTTTCGGCATCTTTAGCTAGGGGTTTCTGGATCAATGAGCGGATGGCTACTTTAAGAAAAGCCAAATTCTTTAGGGAACAGACGAAAGCAGACCAAGACCTTTTAGTCAACCAAATCTTGTTCGATGCGTCCCTAGCCTATTTTGATTGGTTACGTGCGAATAATGAAGCGGAAATCTTTAGGAACTTTCTGGACAATGCAGCCATGCGTTTTAAGGGGATAAAACAGAGTGCCCTCGCCGGTGACCGAGCCATTATTGATACGGTTGAAGCTAAAATTGCGGTGGAAAACCGTCAATTGAGTTTGGAGCAGGCTAAGGTGAAATTGATGCAAACCTCCTTAAAGCTTTCCAATTTTCTGTGGATCAATGATGTTCCCGTAGAGTTACAACCCAATGTAGTTCCAGATAGGGAACCCGAACGCGAAATTGATGTAACCCTTGAGATTTTTGGTCAACCTTTGGATAGCTTCACGATCAATAATCACCCCAAGCTGCGTTCCATGGACTTTAAAATAGAAGGCTTAACGGTTGATAGAAAATTGAAAGCCAATAAATTACTGCCCAAAATTGATGTGGAATACAACTTTATTACAGAAAGCCCCGAAAGGATCAACTCCTTAGTCACAGAGGAGTATAAAGGGGGTATCAACTTTTTCTTTCCCTTGTTCTTGCGCAAGGAAAGGGGGGATTTAAAATTGGCAAAATTCAAGCTTCAAGATGCCCGGTTTGAGCGGGACAATGCCCAAGTGGAAATTCGGAACAAAGTTTTGGCCATTTATCGAGAGTTGGATTCCTTTTTGGAACAAAACCGTTTGATCGATAACATTGTTCGAGACTATAACACCCTGCTGGCGGCGGAAGAACGTAAGTTTAGTTTTGGGGAAAGTTCTTTGTTTTTAATCAATTCGAGGGAAAGTAAGCTCATAGATGCCGAATTGAAGCAGAATGAAGTACAGAATAAATTTTTCACTACGAAAGCCAAATTATTTAAAAGCCTAGCTATCAATCCCCAAAATCTTTAACCCTATGGATGCGGATGGAATTTTAAAGGAGCGGAAGCGGTTACAGGATACTAAACCCCGATTTCGAATTAATTCGGCGATAAAGGATACACTTTTTATCTTCTTTGGAATTTTTTCGGCAGCTTTTGGCCTAGAAAGTTTTCTCCTCCCCAACCGATTTATTGATGGTGGAGCCACTGGAATTTCGCTACTGGTTTCAGAGGTTACAGAAATTCCATTGGCCGTCTTGATTATTTTTGTGAATATTCCTTTTCTTTTTATGGCCTACAAAACCATAGGGAAACAGTTTGCCGTGAAGGCATTATTGGCCATTTTAGGATTGGCGATGGTGTTAGCGCTGATTAAATTTCCCGAGGTCACCCAAGATAAACTCTTGGTATCAGTGTTTGGTGGTTTTTTTCTTGGAGCCGGTATCGGAATGTCCATTAGGGGAGGGAGTGTTTTGGATGGCACGGAAGTGTTGGCCATCTATCTCAGTAAAAGGTTGGGAGTAAAAATTGGGGATGTTATCATCCTTATCAACATTTTTATCTTTTTGGCTGCAGCCTACTTATTGTCTATTGAGGCCGCACTGTATTCCATGCTGACCTACTTGGCGGCATCCAAGACATTGGATTTTGTTGTGGACGGGATAGAGGAATATACAGGTGTTACCATAATTTCCCCTAGAAGTGAGGACATAAGGCAGATGGTCATAGAAAAACTAGGTAGGGGTTTGACCACTTACAAGGCCTCTGGAGGATATGGAAAGCATGGGGAACGCAATGAATATGATGTTATTTACACGGTGATAACCCGTCTAGAAATACGAAAACTTACCGTTGAAATTGAAAAACTGGATCCCAAGGCTTTTGTGGTAATGAGCAGCATTAATGATACGCGTGGGGGAATGATTAAAAAGCGTTCGTTTCAATAATTTCAAATCCTAAATTTTTGATTCCATGACCTATGTCAGTTTTTGACTATTTGCGCGACTTTACCTTTGCAAAAACGATATGCTCATGAACACACTTACGGAAAATCCAATACAATCAATGAAAGCAATCATAGATAAGGCATTGCAATCAGGTATGAACTATTCGGAATATCGTGACCTCGTTCATGAGTTGGCAACGATAAACTCCAATAGCGGTCTGGATAAGACAGCATCCTTGGCAAACTATACCCAACTTAATGACAGGCGCATGAAAAGATGGGATAAGACCCTTAGCATACCTGATGAGGCAGTATCAAAAATAAAGATACAAGATGCGCGGGTTACTTGGTTGGTGTTAACGGAAAGTTGGTGTGGGGATGCTTCCCCCAGCCTTCCAGTAATGAACAAGCTGACGGAAATCAACCCAAATATTGAGCTAAAAATTGTGTTGAGGGATGAGCATCCGGAATTAATGGATCGATTCTTGACCAATGGTAGCCGCTCCATTCCTAAATTGATTGCCATGGATTCCAAAACGCAAAAAGTTTTAGGGGAGTGGGGCCCAAGATCTACCAAAGCCACTCAAATGGTAGTGGACGAAAAAGCCAAGAATGGCGTGCTAAGTCCCGAATTCAAGCAAGAACTACAAGTCTTTTACAATAAGGATAAAGGGCAGGATATCCTAAGGGACTTAACGGAATTACTTGCCTTGGAATAGGTAGGTGATGGTGCCAATTTGACTGTTTTTTGGACTTCTGCTAAAATTGGCCTTAAGGGCATATGTCTTTGCGTTTTCTATCAGACAATAATCATTGGTACTTGAGCTTTTGTCATTAAAAGATACCTCGAGCACATCCCCATTTTTGTCAACGGTAATATTAATCACAACCTTGCCCCCATTTTCACAAGTATAAATAGGAGGAGGAAGGTAGTAGGCATTTCTATCCACCAACGAATAGGAAATGGAAGTACGTTTGTCCTTTAAATGGTTGGTAAATTCCTTTTTTTCGGCGTCACGCTCGCCCAATTGCTCTTTTCGTTCCTGCCGCTTTTTTGCAAGTTCTTTTAAATCAGCAGCGTAACCGGAGTCATTGTTCAGAAACTCATTGGGGCCACTTTTTATTTCGCGCTCTTCCATCAATTCTTCCAAGGTTTTTAGCGGTTCTGGATTCCCTACGCTGGGCTTCGCAGTTTCGTTAAAGGCCCTATGGCTTTTAATGGGGTCATTTTGGGCAATTTCTTCAAGACGTTCCTTTTCCTCCAGCAATTGTGCCACTTCCTCATCCAGAATGGCCATTTCAATAACATATTCATCTTCTTCCCGGTTCACCAAATGGACATTGTATGCAAGCAATACCACGTTGGCCATGGTAAAAATGGTAATGATCAATGATAATTGTTTGCGATTCAGGTTCATGGTTTACTAATAACCCAGATTTACCAAAAATATTTTATTCTATGGACTTGGCGGAATCCGCATTTTGCACCAACCAGTCCTTGAATTCAAGAGGACTCTGGGCATTATTTACGTCAAAATCCCCTATTTTGGTTCTTCTGAGTGCAGTTAGGTGCGCCCCTGAGCCCAATGCTTTGCCAAAATCATGGGCTAAAGAACGGATATAAGTACCCTTGCTGCAGACCACTTTAAAATCGACTTTTGGTATTTGGATATTGGTAATCTTGAAATCAAAAATTTTGATGGTGCGTGAAGGAATTTCAACCTTCTCTCCCTTACGTGCAAATTCATACAATCTTTTGCCATCTTTCTTTACTGCAGAAAAAACCGGAGGGTATTGCTTAATTTCCCCTAAAAAGGAGGCTGCACATGTCTTGATGTCTGAAGCGGTAATATGGGTAATGGGAAAGGTTTGGTCAATTGCCGTTTCCAAATCATAGGATGGTGTGGTGGCTCCCAAAGTAAGGGTTCCTGTGTATTCCTTTACCTGTCCTTGCAGTTCAGGTATTTTTTTAGTGAATTTTCCCGTACAAATCAGGAGGAGCCCAGTGGCTAGGGGATCCAAGGTCCCAGCATGACCGATTTTAAATTTCTTATTGAGGTCAAATTTTTTCCTAATGGCCCATTTTAAGGCGTTGACAGCTTGAAACGAACTCCATTCCAAAGGCTTGTCAATCAATAGAATTTGACCTTCAGTAAAATATAAAGAAGAAATATTACGTGTCATTGGCCTATCCCCAAATACTCCAACCGATGGCAATAAGACCAACGATAAGGCAGTAAATGGCAAAATACGTCAATTTGCTCTGGCGTACCAACTTTATCATCCACGTGCAAGCTAGCAGACCGGCAAGAAAAGCCGCTACAAAACCTGCTCCCATGGCACCCATTTGCATACTATCAAAACGGATATCCCCGCTTAAAATATCCTTTGCAACCTTTCCCAAAATGAGGGGAACGACCATTAAAAAAGAAAAACGTGCAGATTTTGTCTTGTCAATACCCAGTAATACAGCAGTGGAGATGGTAGCTCCACTTCGGGAAATTCCAGGTAACATGGCCACCATCTGAGCCATTCCTATGACAAAGGCACTTCGATAGGAAACGCCCTTGGGTGTGGTCTTGGCCATATCGGCCAAATATAAAAGTACTGCAGTGATGATCAACATAATGCCCACGATGATAATGGCCCCATCAAAAAAGACTTCCATAAAGTCTTCCAGTAAAAAACCTACTATGGCCGCGGGAATCATGGAAATAATGATTTTTAAACTAAATTGGGTTTCCTCGTTCCATTTGAATTGAAAAAGGCCTTTGATAATCTCCCAAACGTCTTTTCTAAACACTACGATGGTGCTCAGTGCAGTCGCAAAATGCAACACCACGGTGAACAATAAACTCTCTTCTGGGATGGAATTATCGCCTAAGATGGCTTTTCCCAATTCTAAATGTCCACTAGAGGAAACGGGCAAAAATTCGGTCAATCCTTGAATGATGCCCAAGATAATCGCATCAATGGTATCCAATACTTATTTCTTTTTAGCAGGGTCCAAAAGGATGGCATAAATCTGTATTCCCAGTCCAATAAGCACCAAAAGTGGGGCTAGGCGAATCCTTCGGAAATTATAGATTTCAGGATTAAAGACATTGGGGTCATCGCTCCCGCCACCACTCATCAAAATAAACCCCAGTGCGATAAAGGCTATTCCAATAAATAAAAAAGTGTAATTCTTTTTTTGGAATATAAACTGTGGCTTCTTTTTTTGATTCGTACTACTTTTCTTACCCATTTGTTTCGGATTGATAACGCAAGTTAACCATTCTAATTGTTTGAAAGCTAAATTATCTGATACTTCAATTTAATAATATAAATCATTTGTTCTCAGGTTCAGAAAACGTTGGGTTGCAAAAAAGGTACTGATATAGGATATCAGAATACCCAAAAATAAAACTCCCAAAAACAGTCCGCTTAGTAGTGATATGTCTTCAAAAACACCCAATTCCGGGAACGTCTTGTCTATATAATAAAGCACTGCTACTAGGGCCAATAATGCGATGAGCCCTCCATAAAGACCAAGCTTGACATTATTGACAATAAAAGGTCTTCTAATAAAGGTTTTGGTCGCACCTACCATTTGCATGGTTTTGATGATAAAACGTTTGGAATAGATGGATAATCGTATGGAACTATTGATGAGGAGTACCGCAATAATGGTAAATACGGCACTGGCCAATAATATCCAAAGGCTTATTTTTTTTACATTATCATTTAAAAGTGAAATCAAGGGCTGGTCGTAGCTCACTTCATCCACAAAAGATTTGTTCGATAGGGATTCTGCAATTTCAGCGACCTGGGCTGAGGAAACAAAATCAGCTTTTAGATTAACATCAAAAGAATTTTTTAGGGGATTATACCCTAAAAACTCTTGAAAATTCTCACCGATATCTTCACTATATTGCTCCGCAGCATCCTCTTTGGAAACATAGATGGCCGTTTTGGTATAGTCTGCCATGGCCAGACTCTTTTGCAATTGATCTATTTCAACAGGTTTTGCCGTGTCTTTTAAAAATACGGAAACGGTAATCTGTTCTTTAAAATGGTCGGCCAGTTTTTTGGTGTTCAACACCAATAGCCCCAGAACGCCCAACAAAAATAATACTAATGCGATACTGAGTACCACCGAAAAGTAGGAAGAAATCAGGCGTCTTTTCTGATAGCGTTCAATGTATTGGCCCATAGTACAAATTCGATACGTAAAAATAGAAAAGTAAATCGGTATTGTGCTGATTAACGCTATTTTTGCGAATTAGAACTGCACGTGAATACCATGAAGTACGACTTTCAGGAAATCGAAAAAAAGTGGCAAAAGTACTGGTCCAAAAACGAAACGTTTAAAGCTGAAAACGAATCGGACAAGCCAAAGTTCTATGCCCTATCCATGTTTCCATATCCCTCTGGCGCTGGATTGCACGTTGGGCATCCACTGGGCTATATTGCCTGTGATATTTATGCGCGGTACAAAAGGCATAAAGGGTACAACGTTTTACACCCTATGGGCTATGATTCCTTTGGTCTTCCTGCTGAACAATATGCCATCCAGACCGGTCAACATCCAGCAATTACCACCGAAGAAAATATTGCCACGTATCGCAGGCAGCTGGATCAACTGGGTTTCTCGTTCGATTGGAATCGCGAAGTGCGAACTTCGGACCCGAAATACTATAAATGGACGCAATGGGTGTTCATCCTATTGTTCCGTTCATGGTTCAACAACACGACAAATAAGGCCGAACCTATTGATACGTTGATTTCCGTTTTTGAAAAGGAGGGCAACGGAAAGGTACTTGCGGCATGTGATGACGACACCCATGAGTTTACAGCCGAGGAATGGAACAATTATACATCCACGGAACGACAAAATATTCTTTTAAAATATCGATTGACGTATTTGGCGGATGCCGAGGTAAATTGGTGTCCGGCCCTGGGTACTGTATTGGCCAATGACGAAATCATAAATGGGGTTTCGGAACGTGGAGGTCATCCTATCATCCGCAAAAAGATGACCCAGTGGATGATGCGTATCACTGCCTATGCCCAGCGTTTGTTGGACGGCCTGGATACTATTGATTGGCCGCAACCTTTGAAAGATTCCCAAACCAATTGGATTGGTCGTTCTGAAGGGGCTTCAGCGAGTTTTGATGTAGTGGGGCATGACGAAAAAATAGAAGTATTCACCACCCGACCGGATACTATTTTTGGGGTTTCGTTCATGACGTTGGCACCAGAACATGAATTGGTTGAAAAAATAACCACGCCAGCACAAAAAACGGAAGTGGAAGCCTATGTGGAAGCAACGGCCAAACGTTCGGAGCGAGATCGAATGGCCGATGTCAAGACTATTTCCGGGGTGTTTACCGGGGCCTATGTAGAACATCCGTTTTCCAAGAAACCTATCCCCATTTGGATTGGGGACTATGTATTGGCCGGTTATGGCACAGGCGCCGTGATGGCAGTGCCTTGTGGTGACCAAAGGGATTACGATTTTGCCCAACATTTTGGCATTGATGTCCCTAATATTTTTAAAGGGGTTGATATTTCTGAAGAAGCATTTGTTGATAAGGCAACGACCATTATCAGTAATTCCGACTTTTTAAATGGGTTGAGCTATAAAGATGCTACTCGAAAGGTAATTGATGAATTGGAGAAAATAGGTCATGGCAAGGGTAAAATCAATTATCGATTACGCGACGCAGTGTTCAGTCGCCAACGCTATTGGGGCGAACCCTTCCCAGTGTACTATAGTGCTGAAGGCATACCACAGATGATTGCTGAAGAGCATTTGCCACTGGAACTTCCTAAGGTAGAAAAATACCTCCCCACAGAAACGGGGGAACCTCCTTTGGGCAATGCTACGCATTGGGCATGGGATACCAAAACACATAAAGTGGTTGCCAACGAATTGATTGACAACAAATCGGTGTTTCCTTTAGAGTTGAATACCATGCCAGGATGGGCAGGGAGTTCCCAATACTTTAATAGGTATATGGATCCACATAATGATACGGCCATTTATTCCGAAGATGCTATTGGGTATTGGCAAGATGTAGATTTATATATCGGAGGTAGTGAACATGCTACCGGGCATTTGTTGTACAGTCGTTTTTGGGAAAATTTTTTTTTTGGTTGAGGAAAAGCGTGCAAATAGGTGTTTTGTAAAAATAGTATAAAAAAAAGAAATTTTTAAAGGTCCACGGCTTTTTTGTTTAA
>JBCBZA010000286.1:0-1945 GCA_039815575.1 Bacteroidota bacterium
TGTAATAGGGCGAGGGGTTAAAAGTGACCTTTACGGAAAAGGTGAAGATGTTTTGGGAACCTATCTTAAAATACAAGGAGTCAATTTTATGGTGATTGGCACCTATAAAAAGAACAGTAATGATGGAGATGGAGAAGAAGCCCAAAAGGAAATCTTTATACCCTTTACCTCTTTTTCCCAAGCTTTTAACAGGGGGGAAGAAGTGGGTTGGATGGCCATTACGGCCCATGATGGACACTCTATATCAGTCTTAAAAGAAGACATAGTCAATGAAATGAAGAAAAGACATAAAGTTCATCCAGAAGATAACAGGGCCATTGGATATTTTGACCTTTATGAACAATACAATCGTGTAGAGAGTCTTTTCGGGGCCCTTAAGGGAGTGGCCTACATTGTAGGTATTATGGTGTTGCTTTCGGGAATTATCGGAGTGAGTAACATCATGCTGATTGTGGTCAAAGAGCGTACAAAAGAAATTGGAATACGAAGAGCATTGGGCGAATCCCCATGGTCCATTAAACTACAGATATTGATGGAATCCATATTTCTAACTATCATTTCTGGGATGACGGGTATTATTCTGGGTTCCTTGGTTATCTATGGAATTAATTCGCTGTTGGACAGTGTTGGCCCTGTGGATATGTTTCTGAATCCTAGTGTGAGTGTTGGAGTAGTAAGTGGCGCACTTATGATTTTAATGATATCAGGACTGCTAGCTGGATTCATCCCAGCAAACAGTGCCATACGTGTACGTCCCATTGAAGCATTACGAACAGAATAGAGAGAATCAATCAAATCAAACTATAGAAAAACATGAAAAAATCTGTAACCATTATCATCTTGGTCCTTATCCTAGTCGTATTTGGAGGATCGATGTATTACCTGTATCAAAAGAATTCAGAAGACCCTATAGTCTACAAAACGGAACAACCATCCAAACAAAGTATTGTAAAAAAAGCGGTAGCCACAGGCAGTATTCTTCCTTTGGAAGAGGTTTTGATTAAACCTAACATTTCTGGAGTTATTGAAGAGATTTATGTGGAAGGTGGTGACTACGTAAAATCGGGTGATTTATTGGCAAAAATCAAAGTAGTGCCCAATTTAACCGCCCTCAATGATGCTCGAAATGGAATCAATGAAGCCAAAATCAATTTGGAGGACCAAAAAAGAAATTATGATCGTCAATTGGCCCTTTTCAACAAAGGGGTTATTTCACAGGCAGATTTGGAAAGAGCCCAAGTGACCTTTGATCAAGCCAAACAATCTTTTGGGGCGGCCAATCAGCGTTTTGATATCGTGAAAACAGGTACGACTCGAGGATTAAGTAGTGCTGCGAATACCCTTATACGGTCTACAGTAAGTGGTATGGTATTGGAAGTACCTGTAGAAGTAGGAAACCAGGTTATTGAAAGTAACAACTTCAATGAGGGTACTACCATAGCCGCTATTGCTGATGTGGAAAAAATGATTTTTGAAGGCAAGGTGGATGAATCGGAAGTGGGAAAGATAAAGGAAGAACTACCGCTAGAGATTACAGTAGGGGCCATTGAGAACAGGGTTTTTGACGCAGTTTTGGATTACATCGCTCCTAAAGGAAAGGAAGAAAATGGGGCTATCCAGTTTGAGATAAAAGGAACGCTCACCAAGGAAGATACCACGTTTATCCGTGCGGGACTTAGTGCCAACGCTTCAATTATTCTTGCAAGAGCAGATAGTGTTTTGGCCCTTAAGGAGGCTTTGGTACAATTTGATGATGAAACAAAGGCCCCATTTGTGGAAATTGAGACCTCAGAGCAGAAATTTGAACGTCGAGACATCGAGCTAGGTGTTAGCGATGGCATCTTTGTTGAGGTAAAATCAGGAATCCAAGAGGCCGATAAAATAAAGGTTTGGAATAATGTGGAAGAAGAAGAAAACACTAACTAGACCTTACCTGCGAAAAAAA
>JBCBZA010000253.1:0-3365 GCA_039815575.1 Bacteroidota bacterium
CAAATTTGGAAAAACAAAAATCGGTCAATCCAAAAGAATCCCTGTTTCGAGTCGCTAGCATTTCAAAGTGCATAACAGGACTGGCCCTTGGAAAAATGGTGGAGGAGGGAATTTTACATTGGGATGATTCCTTTTACAAATATGTACCCCATTATCCTAAAAAGAAGTACGATTTTACCTTAAGGCAACTCGCTTCACATACTGCCGGGATACGGGGCTATCGAGGAAAAGAGTTTGCCCTTAACCAGCCCTATTCCATTGAAAAGGGTATCGGAGTCTTCAAAAATGACCCATTGTTATTTGAACCGGGCAAAGGATACATGTACAATAGTTTTGACTTTGTATTGCTTTCATTGGCCATGCAGAAGGCGAGTGGCATTCCTTTTGAAGAGTATGTAAAAAAAGAGGTCCTCAATCCTTTGGGTATGCGCACTACCTATACCCCACTTGAGATTTCAAATCAACTGGACCTGAACATCTCAGAATTTTATTCTAAAAGGACAAGTGGGTTTTCAAAAGCAATTGAAGTCGATAATTTTTATAAGCTGGCGGGTGGTGGCTATTTGTCCACAAGTGAGGATATTGCCAAAATGGGGCAGGTCATTATGGAGAAACAACATTTAAAAAAAGAAAGCTATGACCAGCTGTTTTTGCCTCAGATAATCAACGGAACGGCCACGTATTATGGTATTGGTTTTCAAGTAAGTCAAGATGCGCAGGGTAAATCTTTTATAGGTCATGTGGGGAATAGCGTCGGAGCTTATACCAATTTTTTTGTCTATCCCAAGGAGCAAGTGGTGATTTCTATTTTAATGAACTGCACCGACCCTTCGGTCCAAGATAAGCTGGATAAGGTTATTGCGGCTGTAAATGCACCTAGAAATCCCAGTATTTAGGACAAAAGAATGCCTGGCTTAACAGTTTATCGCTTTTTTTTTGCTTTTCATAGGAAAAGTATTGCTTGTGGATAGTCGGGAACTACTTTTATCCCAGATATCCAACCAATGAGAAAAAGTCTACTTCTATTTTTCTTACTGATTTTTGCAATTGTCCTTTGGAAGGTAACGGAGGCCCAAGAGGACGGACGATGGAACGAAGCCACGGTAGAAGAATTGGTTTCTAGTCCAGAGGCAAACGAAATTGCAAAAAAATAAAGCTTGCATTTTTCTTTTCAATCAAAATTTTATCTTCAAAAGGAAGACGTCACAGTTTCAGTTTATATCATTTTTTGCTACCTCCTTATTGTAATATCATAAGGTAGGCCCTTTTTGTTCCAGTATCTTAACTAGTATTTGACGGACGCGCGCTTTGGCTTGATTGGGAAAAGGGATTGGCTTTTTTGTGATTTACAGTTACTTTATAGAACTTTATACAAATCGGAACGGATGAAATCACTTGTTTTTATCTTCATTTTAATTTCTTCTTCGGCTCTGTCCCAATCCTTGGATACCGTTTCGTTGCTCTCCAAGCATTCGGATGGGACATATAAGGAACTATCGCTCACGGAATGGAAAAGATTTAAAGACTTTGAACAAAAAATGGCCAAATCGTCCCAAAAAGAAGGTGGACTCCAATTGAGGGGTTATGTTCGGGACTCGATTCAGATTTTGGGCGTGAAGCTTATGGCTGTAAAGCTTTTGGATGAAAAATCGCTTTTGGATAAAGACATTTCAGAAAATCCCACCTATTATATTACCTTATTGGAAAAACTTCGAGAAAGTGCCATCCCCCAAGCTGAATATCTATTTCTGGAGGAAAAGATAGCTTATTTGGGTCAGGCTGAATTACAAAATCAATTAGGGCATAGCAGATGGCTCAATATTGCGCTGATTGCCTTATGCCTAGCCCTTATTTATGCAGTTGTCCATCTGAAAAAAAAGGTTCGTAAATCGACGGCTCCGGAATTAAGCAGGCAAGAGGTCACTGTTCGTAACCTGATTTTACAAGGTAAATCCAACAAAGAAATAGCCAATGAGCTATTTATCAGCCTGAGCACTGTAAAATCCCACATCACCAATCTTTATGGGAAGCTCAATGTGGCGAATAGAAGGGAACTTTTTCAAAAAAGCACAGGTGCTAGCACCTAATTCCTACCCCTAAAGTTCGCTGTCTTTCTAGTTTCAGGGGTTACTTTGTTCAAAATCCCTATGTGATGAGACGAGTTCTTACACTGTACTCCTTGCTCCTTATTTTTAGTTCGGTTTTATCACCGGTTATAGCCCAGCAAGATGCGTTTATTCATGATTATCTGGAGCGCCTGGAAAATTCCCGCAAGTATTTGATTCTTATTGCGGAGACCATGCCGAAAGACAAATATTCCTTTAAGGTAACTCCGGAGGCCTCAACATTTGCGGAGCATTTAATGCACATCGCTTGGGCCATGGACTGGCATAGTCAGTCTTTACTAGGTGGACGTGAAGCCAGGGATTGGGAAACAGATACAGAACTTAGGGTACGTTTAAAGTCCAAGGAAGAAATGATTGCTGCGGTCAACACAACATTTGATAGGACCATAGCATTGATCGAGCAATTTGATGTGGCCAAACTTGATGCCAAGCTGGACTATTTTGGCCTCGCAAGAACAAAAAGGCAGATTTTGCTACTGCTTGCCGATCATATAAGCCATCATAGGGGACAAATGCTTGTTTATATGAGAATAAACGGGTACAAGCCACCGCGATATGTATTGTTCCAATAATGGAATGAGATTGAAAAACCTTAGGGCGAAGTCGATTTATTTTCGAACATGAAACCATTTTAAAATTTAAGTAGCCTTCAATGAAGCAATATCAAAAGTGGGACGTGATCATCGGTTGGTTATTGTTTGCAAATGCATTGATTACCTATACGCTAACTGTTGAGCCTACCGTAAGTTTCTGGGATACGGGAGAGTATATTGCCACTTCCGCTAAATTGGGTGTGGCCCATCCACCAGGGGCCCCTCTTTTTCAGATGATCGGCGCCTTCTTTTCAATTTTTGCGCTTAGCCAGGGACAAATTGCTTTAATGGTGAATTATGTGTCCTGTCTTTCAAGTGCCTTTACGGTTTTATTCCTTTTTTGGACAATTACCCATTTAACGGCAAAAATGCTACCTAAGGGAGCTGTTTCCAGCAACAAATCCTTGGTTGTTTTGGGAAGTGGATTGGTAGGGGCCCTTAGCTTCACCTATTCCGATAGCTTTTGGTTCAATGCCACGGAAACGGAGGTTTATGCCATGGCCAGTTTTATCATGGCCCTTTTAATTTGGTTAGGACTCAAGTGGACAGACCAAATAGGCGCCCATCGTTCAGATAAATGGCTTTTACTCATATGCTTTATAACCGGTTTAACCTTTGGTATTCAGTTTATGGAGATCGGAAGAGC
>JBCBZA010000017.1:0-37814 GCA_039815575.1 Bacteroidota bacterium
CCGAACCCGGAGGTATTTTAGTGGTTTCCAAAGGAATCAAGGACTACTCCCTTAGTGAAATTTCTCAAATTGTTGAAGGCAACAATGGTAAACTTCTAGGTGCTTTCATTACCAATAATGAAAACGACTTGGTGCAAGTTACCTTAAAAATCAGTACCGGTAATCTCAATGAAGTAATTCAAACCTTTAGAAGGTATAGCTATACCATTGTTTTTGGAAATAATGACGATCAATTTTTAGAGGATTTGAAAGAACGCTCGGCTTATTTGGACAAATACTTAAACGTTTAGCATGAAGGTTGCCATTTATGGTCAATTGCTGGCGGAGCAGGATGTTATTTACGTGAGCAGTCTATTGCATGCCTTGGCCGACGAAAATGGTACTGCCGTTATAGAAGAAGACTTTTTAAAAATGTTCCAGTCCTATTCGGGCGAAACCAATTTTCCAAGTTTTACCCAGAATGAAGGTTTGGATGATTCCTTCGATTTATTCGTAAGTTTTGGCGGAGACGGAACCATGCTACGGGCCATTTCTTTTGTAGGCAATTACGGAATCCCCATTGTAGGTGTCAATACAGGTAGGCTGGGTTTTTTGTCCACGTTTAAAAAGGAGGATGTGCGCAAGGTGGTCACTGAGTTTGTCGCAGGGGCCTATATGATTGAAGAACGCAGTATGGTGGAAATCTGTACGGATTCTTACATTGAAGATTTTGGCGAACTTAATTTTGCCCTCAATGAAATAACTGTAAGTCGTAAGGATACCACGTCCATGATTACCGTGGAGACGTTTTTGAATGGTGAATATTTGACCAACTACTGGGCAGATGGATTGATTATTGCTACCCCAACAGGTTCCACAGGGTATTCACTGAGTTGTGGTGGACCAGTAATAGCGCCAACAACAAAGTCCTTGGTGCTAACCCCTATTGCACCCCATAATCTAAATGCTCGCCCTTTTGTTATTTCGGATGATACCAAAATTAAGTTAAAGGTTTCTGGAAGGGAAGAAAACCACTTGGTTTCCTTGGATTCAAGGATTGCAACAATTCCGAACGGTAAAGAGATCATAATTCAGAAATCACCCAACACCATTAAAATGGTGGCTTATACATCTGAAAGCTTTTTAAAAACACTTCGAAACAAATTACTTTGGGGCGAAGACCGCCGTAACTAATAAAATTTCCAACAATAAATAGGGCTAAAAGTTGTTTTACAAAAAGAACATAATGTGGCAATGATAAAGGGCTTCCTTAACAATTGACATATTTGCAACTTTTTTATGAGAACAATTGTCTTGGTGTTTTTGTTGGCCATGGGCAGCATCAATGCCCAAACGTATGAGATTGGATTATTTGTAGGTGGGGCCAATAATATTGGCGATGTTGGCCGAACAAATTATATTTTGCCCTCTGGCGCTGCTTTTGGAGCACTTTTTAAATGGAACAAACGAAAACGTTATGCCTGGCGGGCCAGTGTCTACCGCGGAAATTTCACGGCAAATGACTCCCAATCAAGCCAACCCTCCAGACAGCAAAGAGGCCTACGTGTGGAAAACTCGATTACCGAGTATTCAGCAGGGCTGGAATTTAACTTCGTGGATTACAACTTACATAAGTTGGGTCCTGCTTTTACTCCTTACTTATATACCGGGGTAACCTACTTTAGATATGATTTTAACTACATTGATGCACTACAAGTTCAGGATATTAACCAAAAAGATGGTAGTTTCGCAATTCCAATGACCGTTGGTGCCAAGCTTAGGTTGAGCCAGTTCTTTATACTTGGGGTTGAGATTGGAGCTAGGTACACTTTTACGGACAATTTGGATGCCAGTAACCCAGAAGGTTCCAATTTTGAACAATTTAGGTTTGGCAACATTTTAAGTGAAGATTGGTACGTGTTTTCTGGAATAACATTCACCTATACATTCGGAAGAAAACCCTGCCAAGATTGTTTTGAATGACAAATGAACGACATAGGCCACATTGACACGGAAAATTTGCCGAAACACATTGCCATTATTATGGATGGCAACGGTAGGTGGGCAAAACAACGGGGCAAGATGCGTGTCTTTGGACATGAAAATGGAGTGGATGCGGTAAGAAGAACCGTTGAGAATTGTGCCAAGCACAGGATTGATTTCTTAACCCTTTATGCCTTTTCCACAGAAAACTGGAAAAGGCCCAAATTTGAGGTGCAAACGTTAATGCGACTTTTGGTAGCTTCCCTGCGCAAAGAGCTAAAAACCCTGAACGAAAACAATATTCGCCTGAATGCCATTGGCAACTTGGATTTCCTTCCTGGAAAGGTGGCCAAAGAGCTCAATGAGGTTATTGCAAAAACGACAAATAATAATGGTTTAACACTAACTTTGGCATTGAGCTATGGGTCCAGGGAAGAGTTAAAGTCTGCCATAAAAACCATCAGCTCCAAAGTTAAAAATAACATAATTTCAGAGCATGATATTGACGAAACCGTTATTAATAGTCATCTTTACACGCATGACCTGCCGGATGTAGACCTGCTAATCCGTACCAGCGGAGAGCACAGAATAAGCAATTTTCTACTTTGGCAAATTGCATATGCCGAATTATATTTTATTGACGTATTTTGGCCCGATTTTAGTGAGCAGCATTTGGTAGATGCAATTATCAATTACCAGAATAGAGAACGAAGATTTGGAAAGACTAGTGAACAACTCAGTTAGAGGGTTAAAAAAAATTACGTTACTCGGCAAAATTCTCCTTCTTTTTTTAGCAATCCCGCAGATAAACTTGGCTCAGGTAACCTCTCTTGCTACCGCCCAAAAGTACGTTCTTGGAGGATTGGAAGTTAAGGGACTTCAGAGCTATAACGAGCAGACCGTAAAAACCTATACCGGTTTAAGAATTGGGCAACCCATCACCATTCCTGGCGAGGAAATAAGCGGAGTAATAAAAAAGCTTTGGGGATTGGAACTTTTTAGTGAACTGGATTTCTTTTATGCCGTTGAGGGAGATAAAGTCTTCTTGGAACTAAGAATCAAGGAAAGGCCTACCTTATCCGGTGTAACAGTTTATGGGATAAAAAAGAGAAAAGTACCGGGAATTATTGATGATACTGACTTGAAAAAAGGAAAGAAAATCACGGAAAGTCTTATCGCCAATACCAAAAACTACTTGGAAAACAAGTATAAAAAACAAGGCTATCTCAATACTAAAGTGACCATAGTTACTGCCAAGGATACCTCTGGAACCAACAGCGAAAGTATGGTGGTGAACGTAAAAAAAGGGGATAAGGTTAAAATAAAAAGTATTGAGTTTGAAGGCAATGAAAAAGTTAAGGATAAAAGACTTCGCAAAGCTTTGGGCAAAGCAAAAATTAGAAAGAAAAAACTAGGGGCCTTTTGGCAGCGTTCAAAGTATACGGAAGAGGAATATAGGGAAGGGTTGGAGAACCTAGTGGATGCCTATGCCGAGAAGGGATATCGGGATGCTAGGGTAGTTTCTGATACCTTTATAAAGATTGACGAAAATAACATTGCGCTTAAAATTGGAGTGGAAGAAGGTGACCGATACTATTTTGGGAATATCGACTTTGTTGGGAATTCGGTGTACACGGATAGGCAATTGGCCCGGGTATTGGGTATTGGAAAAGGGGATGTCTATAACGGTGTCCTTTTAAAAGAGCGGATTGCGGACGATTCAAAACCTGATGGTGAAGATATTACCAATTTATATCAAAATAATGGATATCTCTTTTCTAGTATTAATCCCGTCGAGGTTGCTGCGGTAAACGATACCATTGATTTTGAAATCAGGATCATTGAGGGCAAAGAGACCTTTTTGGATCATGTGTCCGTATCTGGGAACGATAAAACCAACGACCACGTTATTTTTAGGGAATTGCGTACGCGGCCAGGTCAAAAATACAGTAAGGATAATATTATTCGTAGTGTTCGCGAATTGGGTCAATTGGGTTTCTTTGATGCGGAGCAGATTGTACCGGACATTCAAAATCCTGACCCAAATGCAGGAACGGTGGATCTTAAGTATAGCTTGGTGGAAGCAGGTTCCAGCCAAATTCAACTCCAAGGTGGATTTGGAGGGGGAGGTTTTATTGGAACCTTAGGGCTATCATTTAATAATTTTTCCATTCAAAACTTGTTTAAAGGGGAGGCTTATAAGCCGGTCCCTATGGGGGACGGCCAAACTTTTGCCTTACGTTTACAAGCGAGTAGGACCTTTAGGGTCTACAGTCTCAACTTTTCCGAGCCGTGGTTGGGAGGCAGGAAACCCGTGCGCTTTAATCTATCGTTTTCAAGAACGCAGCAATTCCGTTCAACCTTTAATAGCCAGGGACGGATTGATGTAGATCGTAATCAAAGTTTTTCCATTAGCGGGATTTCTGCAGGTTTAGCAAAGCGGGTACAATGGCCAGATGATTTCTTTACCCTTTCCCACTCCCTGAGTTATCAGCGTTATGTTTTCAACAATTTCAACAGTGGATTGTTCAATTTTGGTAATGGTACCTCAAATTCTTTAACCTATACGTTCGGTATTTCCAGAAGCTCCCAAGGTCCGAGCCGAATTTTCCCATTAACAGGATCTAATTTTGAACTCACAGCCCGCGTTACCCCCCCTTATTCTTTGTTTAGTAACAAGGATTTTAAGGCGATAAGAGAGGAGATTGATGAGGTAACCCAAGCAATTTTTGATTTGCCCTTGGGTGTGAATGATCCTGGACTCCCAGCGCTACAGCGGCAACTGGAAAGTTTGGAAGAGGAACGTTTTAAGTTGTTGGAATTTTTCAAAGTGAAGTTCAGTGGGGATTGGTATACCCGCCTGGTGGACAAACTGGTATTGCGGACCAATGCTGAGTTTGGCTTTTTGGGTGCTTACAACAACGATATTGGTAACGTTCCCTTTGAACGGTTCTTTGTTGGAGGGGATGGACTTGGAAACTTTACCTTGGATGGGAGGGAAATTATACAATTAAGGGGTTATGACAATAGTTCACTGACTCCCTTTAGTCTAAATCCTATTACTGGAAATCAAGAGCAGGACGGTGGTACCATTTACAACAAATACACCATGGAACTGAGATATCCGCTCACCTTAAAGCCTTCTGCGTCCATTTATGTCCAAACTTTTTTGGAAGCAGGTAACGCTTGGAATAATTTTAATGACTTTAATCCGTTTCAGTTAAAGAGATCAGCTGGAGCGGGGCTACGTATTTTTATGCCAGCATTTGGCCTTTTGGGTATAGATTTTGGTTACGGTTTCGACGAAGATTTACGCCCGCAGTCCATAGGTCAGGGACCTAGCGGATGGCAGACCCACTTCATTATTGGTCAACAATTTTAATAGTATTGAAAAGTTCGGCCTCAATTTTAAAAATTTAAATACTTCATTTTAAATGATTTAAGTATTTTGGCACGATATTTTCTTTGTAAAATCCGGATTCAAAAATGAAGACACAAACGTTCTTTTTTATTGGTTTACTGTTTGTTGCCATGAATGTTACAGCACAGCGTGCCGTTGGTGTGAGAATTGGATATGTAGATATGGAATATATCCTTGAAAATGTAGAGGAATATCGCGATGCCACAGAACAGTTGAACACCAAAGCGGACAAATGGAAACAGGAGATTGAGCTGAAGTTGGGTAAAGTGGAGCAAATGAAGAAAGATTTGGCCGCGGAAAGGGTACTGCTCACGGATGAATTGATTGCCGAGAGAGAGGAAGAAATCCAAATACTGGAAACCGAGGTTTTGGATTACCAACAGGATCGCTTTGGACCCCAGGGAGATCTGGTGCTCCAAAAAAGACTTTTGGTGCAACCCATCCAAGACCAAGTTTTTGTTGAGGTACAGAAGATTGGAAAAAATAAAAGGTATGATTTTATTTTCGATAAATCCGCAGATGTTGTAATGTTGTACTCCGAAAAAAGGCATGACATCAGTGACTTGGTTTTAAGGGAGATAGCTCGTACAAGAAAAGTGAGCAAATCCAATAAAGCGGAGAAAGAGAAAAACAGACTCAAAGAGTTTCAAGCGGAGGAAGCCGAAGCGGATAAGGAAATCAGTGAGGCCTTAAAAGAGCGACAAACCAAAGCCCAAACCACTAAGGAAGATAGGGCTAAGGCGGCGGAAGAACGACGCGCCGAGCAGTTGAAACTGAGGGAGGAAAGAAAGAAAGCTTACGAGGAAAGAAGGAAAAAACTTTTGGAAGAACGGGAAGCCAAGCGTAAGGCAAAACAAGATGAGCGTTTAAAAGAACAGCAAAAAGAAAAAGACTCAACAAGTCAAGGATAGATAAACTGAACACTAAAAATTGTATACTCAAATTAAACTATTAGGAATTATGAAAAATGTTAGGAAGTTGGTTGTTGCGGTGGTGTTGATAGCGACAACGGGGTTTGTAAATGCGCAAAGTAAAACGGCCCATATTAATGTACAGGAATTGCTGGCTGCCATGCCGGAGATGCAAGCTGCCCAAAGCGAGTTAAAAAAATTACAGGAAACCTATAGGGCTGATTTGGAGAGTTCCATGACCGAACTTCAAAATAAGTTGACGCAGTATCAAAATGAAGCTGCTACGATTTCAAAGGAGGAAAACGAAAAACGTGCCCTAGAACTGCAAGGATTTGAGAAAAATATCCAGGAAGCTAGAAATGCAGCAATGCAAGAAATGCAAAAGAAGGAAGCGGAATTATATGCCCCTATTACTGAAAAGGCAAAAGCAGCTATCGAGAAGGTTGCCGCTGCCCAAGGCTTTGACTATGTAGTGGACGCATCACCAGGAGGTGGAGTTATTGTTGCCAAAGGAAAAGACTTATTGCCGGAGGTAAAGCAGGAACTAGGGTTTTAATTTTACCTTTAAAAACTAATAAGACCGTCAAGCTTTTTTCCATGAAGTTTGGCGGTTTTTTATTTTTAAAAGATGAAAAGACCAATAGGGATTTTTGATTCTGGGGTAGGGGGTACATCCATCTGGAAAGAAATCGTACAACTCCTTCCTATGGAGGATACCCTTTATTTAGCAGACAGCAAGAATGCCCCTTATGGTACAAAATCCAAGAAGGAAATCCTTCAGCTGAGTATCAAGAATACAGAAATCCTTTTAGAAAAAGGCGCTAAAATCATTGTTGTGGCCTGTAATACGGCAACCACGAATGCTATAGACGAGCTTAGAAAAAACTACCCAGTTTCCTTTATTGGCATTGAGCCTGCCATTAAACCTGCCGCACTCCAAACCTCTACAAAAAAAGTGGGTGTTCTGGCCACAAAAGGAACCCTTTCAAGTAGCCTGTTTCATCATACTTCAAAAATTCACGCAGCAGGGATCCAAGTTTTTGAACAAGATGGAAAAGGTCTTGTTCAACTGGTGGAAGCGGGAAAATCCCAATCTAAAGAAGCTGAGACCTTATTGGAAAAATATGTTACACCTATGTTGGAGGAAGGTATTGATTGTATGGTGTTGGGTTGTACCCACTATCCCTATTTGGTTCCAACCCTTAGAAAGATTATCCCTCAAAATATTCCAATAATTGATTCGGGTTTTGCGGTTGCCAAGCAGACTAAAGCTGTTTTAAAATCTAACGGTATATTAAATGACGGGATAGGTAGTGCTCGACATTTATTCTTCACCAATGGAGACGCTCGGATATTAAAGTCCTTTGTTTCAGGGGGGCAGAAAAAAGTCAGCTATTTGAAGTTTTAGGGTATTTTCTTCTAAAGGTTTGGTACGTAAAGTTGAATTTATGTTTTTCATCTTTTGGGTGACTAACTTCTTTGATTACTTCCCATTTTTCGGAGTCGATTGCTGGAAAAAAGGTATCAGCATCAAAAGAAGCATGAATACGGGTGAGTTCAATATGTGTGGCAAATTCCATGGATTGTCTATAGATTTCCCCCCCACCAATAATATAGGCCACAGCATCATCTTTTACCAAATCGATAGCTTCTTGTAGCGAGTTTACTATGGAACATGGAAATTTGGGAACATAGTCCTTATCCCTAGTGATAGCTATGTGTTCCCGATTAGGCAGTGCCTTAGGAAAACTTTCCAATGTTTTTCGGCCCATAATGATTTTATGCCCCGAAGTTAATTGCTTAAAACGTTTAAAATCATCCGGAAGATGCCATGGTAAATCGTTGTTGATTCCCAATTCATTATTTTCTCCGGCCGCGGCAATGATAATAAGTTGGTCCTTTTCAACTTCGCTCGATGACCTCACTGATCTTTTTTTTTATTGATTTGGGAAAGTGGGAATTCCGTTTCTATTTCTTTTTGGATCTCCGTTATTCGGTCCCTCTGTTTTTTTACCAGTTGCTCCCTTTGTTGCCTTTCCCATTCTTTTCCCATAAACTTGTGGGTCACGAAAACATTAAAGACATGGATAAGAAATAAAAATCCCCATACCATAATGGCCCAAATGAACCAATCATAGTTCTCCCCATACTTTAGGATTTTATTGATCAGAATTAAAAAAACACTCCCGATAAGGAAAATGACAAAGTGGGAGAACAAACGCTTTTTCTGCTTAATACGTGTCTGGGCATTCTCCAATAGTTCATGTTGTTCCAAGTCCAAAATAGGGTCGGTTTTGTTTTTAGAGAATAGCATTGGTTATCTTTAACAACAAAGATAAGAAATGGTCGTTTCCCCAAAATTATACGAAAAGTTTCCCGTGCTTCAGAGAAGTACTTACGTCAATACGGCCACATCTGGATTGTTATCCCAGGATTTATTGGAATGGCGTCAGGAGCATGACCTTGATTTTTTAATTGGGGGAAGCATGGCAAAGGCTAAAACCCATATTTTGCTGGAGAAAACCAGAAAAACGGTCGCTCAATTCTTTAATTTTAAGGAAGAACATGTGGCTTTGGTGCCAAGTTTTAGCCAGGGACTTAACTTGTTATTGGAAGGCCTAGATCCTTCCGAAAAAATTCTTCTTTTACAAGGTGACTACCCTTCTCTTAACTGGCCTTTTGAAAGCCGCGGTTTTGCTTTGGAATACCTGTTGATGCAGGAGGATTTGGAAGCTCAAATTTACAATACCGTAAAGAACAGGAACATCACCATTTTTGCCTGTAGTGCGGTGCAATGGCGTAATGGCTTTAAAATTGATTTGGGCTTTTTTAAGAAATTGAAGACAGATTTTCCAGAACTTGTGATTGTCATGGATGCCACCCAGTTCTGTGGTACCGAATATTTTGATTTTGAAGATTCTGGTGTTGCTATTTTAGGTTCCAGTGGCTACAAATGGTTGCTGGCAGGTTACGGCAATGGTTTTATGATGGTAAAGCCGGAAGTTCAAAATAGATTTACACTGAAGAGCAGGGGGTACGGGTCGGGAAGAAATGCAAAAGACCAAAATGATGGCCGTACTTTTTGCAAACAGTTGGAACCAGGGCATTTGGATTCCTTATGCTTTGGTAGTCTTGAATTTTCTATGCGCTTTTTAATGGGGATTGGTCTGGAAACCATTGGCGAACATAATCGGGAGCTGTCCCAATATACCAAAGGGCATCTTGCCGCATTGGGACTTTTGGAAGACGCTATTGTAAATCGCAAGACAATAAGTACCATCTTCTCTATTAAAGGGAAAGATAATTATGACAAACTTTTGAAGAACAATGTGCTATGTGCACGCCGCGGTGACGGAACTCGACTAAGTTTTCATTTTTACAATACCAAAGATGAGGTAGACCGCATTATAGAAATTCTTAAAAAATGATTTCTTTTTGTCATTTGGAACAAATAGTCATTCCTTTTTTATCAAAGTCAAGAATAGGTAAGCTATATTTTATTAAAATGGTAAATCGAACGTAACCTATTGACAGGCAATTGTTTTATGGTTTGTTTTGTCCTTTAATTTGAATCGATAATTTTATTTACCATGGCAATCAAGAAACAATATTTAAAAAGCAAGCCTGTTTGTAAGGTAACTTTTAGCATTCCTGCAAAAGAGGCCAAAAAAGTAGCCGTTGTTGGAGATTTTAATAACTGGAATCCCAAAGGAAGTCTATTGACAAAATTAAAGAACGGGACCTTCAAGGGTACTTTTGAACTTCCAAAAGAGAACACCTATGAATTCCGTTATTTGATAGACAATGCCTATGTCAATGACAGTGAGGCCGACCGTTACCAATGGAACGATTACGCTGGGACCGAAAATGCAGTTCTAGAAATATAAACCCCACAGAATCACCATTGGGGATTTATTCCTCAATGGTGACCCCTTTCCAAAAGGCTACATAGCCTTTTATCTGTTTGGCCAATTCACTGGTTTCCGGATAATACCAAGCCGCATCTTGATTTTCTTTTTCGTCTACCTGTAAGGTATAATAGGACGCAACTCCTTTCCATGGACATGTAGTATGCGTTTCACTGGATTTAAAAAAGGTTTCGTTGATACTCTCAGGAGGGAAGTAATGATTCCCTTCTATTACCTTGGTCTCATCGCTTTCTGCTAAAACCTGGCCATTCCAAATTGCTTTCATAGGGTAGTTCTTTTTAATAGATAGTCCTTAAATAGTTTTTCACCGTCCGCAAAGGAGGTTACAATTTCCAATCCTGATTCTTTGGCCAGCCACTTCACCGTATCATCATCATATTTTTGTGAAATTTCAGTATGTATGGTTTCCCAAGGATTAAAGCCCACTTTTAGATCAAGGGCTTCAATATGGACTTCTTGTTCCTTTTGGGAAACCAAATAACTCTTGGCAGTTCCACTTTCTGGATCATACACTTCCCAATGCAGAAATTCGTCGACATTAAAATTACCCCCCAATTCAGTATTGATTCTTTTAAGCACATTTTTATTAAAAGCTTCGGTAATTCCAGCTTTGTCATTGTATGCATCCAAAATGGTTTGTGGTTTTTTCTTTTGATCCATTCCCATTAGCAATAAATCATTGGGAGCCATGACATCCTTAAGCTGACGTAAAAATGAAATAGCATTTGGATGCAATAGATTACCGATGTTGGAACCCAGGAATAGGATAACTTTTTTTCTGCCTTTTTCCCTTCCAATGTCTTTGAGGGTGTCAAAATAGGTGCCCTGTAAAGCACTGATCTTAAGGTTTGGAAGTTCGCTCAAAAGACTTTTTTCCAATTGATCCAATGCATTCTGACTGATATCAATGGGCAGGTATTCAAAGGCGTAGCCCTTGTCAGAAAGGTGTTTTAAAAGAATTTTTGTTTTCTTCCCATCTCCTGCGCCCAGTTCAAATAAATCAAAAGGCTCTGTTTTATTGGAAAAATGGACGGTAATCCTTTCCTTTTGGGTTTCGAGGATTTCGAATTCAGCATTGGTCAAGTAATATTCTGGCATAGCCATAATTTCTTGAAATAAGGCGTCCCCTTGTTCATCGTAGAAATACTTGGAAGATAAGTATTTAGGGAAGGAAGTTAGGCCTTCCTGTACTTCTTTTGCGAATTTGCTGGTTGCCTTTTCAGCAATGTCTTTTTGCATAGAATGTTTGTCGGAATTACTTTGTCAACCTTAATCCAGTGAATTGCCAACGTAATTGTGGGTGAAAAAAGTTTCTGTATGTAGGCCTGGTGTGTTTTTTTGGTGTGGCAATGGAACCGCCACGTAGCACCTTTTGGTTGACCATAAACTTCCCATTATACTCCCCTAGGGCCCCGTCTTCTTTTTGAAAGTTAGGGTAGGGAAGATAGGCACTTTCCGTCCATTCCCATCGTTTGCCCCATGGAAGATAGTTTTGGGCCACTTCCCATTCAAATTCCGAGGGTAGTCGCAGGCCCATCCATTGTGCAAAGGCATAAGCCTCGTAGTACGAAATATGGGCAATGGGGGCTCTTGGATTTACCTTTTGCAATCCGGCTAGACTGTAATAATACCATTCCCCATCAATATTGTGCCAATACAAAGGGGCCTTTATTTGATTTTGGTTGACCCAATCCCAACCTTCGGCATGCCAAAGGTTGAATTTTTGATAACTATTGGCCTCAATAAAACCAATGAATTCTTGGTTGGTGACCAGCTTGTTGGAAATCTGATAGGAATGGAGAAATACCTTATGCTTACCTAGCTCATTATCATAACAGAATTCGTTGGAATGATGCCCAATATCATACATCCCTTCTTCAATGGAAATCCAGTCTTGCTCATGCGTTTCTACAGGATGTTCTTCCATACTTTCTGAATAAACAGGCAACAATGGGTTATTGCCAAGAATGTATTTGATGTCCGTCAACAACAATTCTTGATGCTGTTTTTCATGATGGATACCTATCTCCAAGACATCATGTGCTTTTTTAGGTTGATCATTTTCAAAAAGCCTTTTGATTGCTGAGGTAACGTAACTTCGATATTCATACACTTTTTTTACCGAAGGGCGACTCAAATTTCCACGATCGGCACGAACTACCCGTTTTCCCACGGTTTCATAGTAGCTATTAAAGACAAAGGAAAAGTCCTCATCAAAGACTTCATAGTCTGTAGCATGGGATTTTAGGATAAACTCCTCAAAAAACCAAGTTGTATGGCCCAAATGCCATTTAGGGGGACTAACATCTACGATGGGTTGCACCACATAATCTTCAATTTCAAGAGGTTGGCAAAGGTCCTCGGAGTGCCGTCGGGTTTCCAAAAAGAAACCCAAGAGCGAATCAGTAAGTAACATGATAGCTATTTTTCCTAAAGATAGCCAATAAAGGGGTAGCTGAGAACCTGTTAAGCTAAACTTAACCCATTTTGATAAATAGGTAAACTAAAGCTGAACGTAGTACCCTCGTTGGGTTGGCTAAACACCTTAATACTTGCATTGTGCAGTTCCATAATCTTTCTGACTATGGCTAGTCCAAGGCCGGCTCCTTCTTTTTCCTTGCCCGTTTTAGTCTGTCGATATCGTTCAAAAACCAATTGCTGATTTTCCTTGTCTATGCCTGGCCCGGAATCCTTAATGGAAATTTCAACATCTTTTTTGTTCGGTTTTATCTCTACCGTGACCTCACCCCCCTCTGGGGTGAACTTAAGTGCATTGTCCATGAGATTCTGAATGGCTCTTTCCACCAGGGAAATGTCTGCAAAAACTAAAGGTATCTGCTGGGCCATATTCAAATGAAGCGCAATTTTTTTCTTTTTGGCCAATACTTGGTAGTTTCTGTGCACGTCATTGGCCAGTTCAGAAATTAGGAAGGGCTCTTTTTCGGGTTCAATCTGGTTGGCTTCCAGTTTGGAGTATTCGAATAATTGGGAAATTAATTTGGATAGCCGTTCCCCACTCGCATTGATTGTATTCAGATAGGCATTGCGTTCTTCATTGGTGAGCTCCTTTTCCTTCATTTGCAAGGTTTCAATATACCCTTGAATAATAGCCAAGGGGGTACGTAGATCATGGGAAATATTGGCAATCAGATCCCGGCGTAATTTTTCCAAGGACTTTATTTTATCCATGTCTGTTAATATGGTTTCTGCCATATTGTTGTAGGTAGTGGCAAGGCCTATTAAATCGGTCTTATCCTTTCCTTTAATACGATATTCGAAATCGCCCTGCTGAAAACGTTGGGCCGCGTAATTGATTTCCCTTAAATTTTTGGTCAGGTACCAAATGGATAGAACACCCAAGAGACCCGCAAAGAAGAGGGTAAGGAAAGAGGCTCCTAAGCCTACTTTAAGCGCATAGCTCCCGAAAAGCATGTTTTTTACATCCACATATTCCTCCCCGGCGAGAACGATATAGATATAGCCCTCCTTACCATTTTTATTGAACTTAGCCGTTGAAAATACTTTCTGTCTTTCTGGATTTCTGGGGTCATCCCCCAAAACGTGGTCCGCTCCCCCTGCAGCTATAAAATCTTGAATGGGACCTAAGCTTACTTTTGTTGGGGCGTTTTCCGGATTATCATGGTCAAGTACCACAGAATATTGGACATTGCCCTCCATGTCCAATAAGTATACCTCAATGGCCCGGTTGACGGCCATCATATCATGCATAATATCCCCAAAAAGGGCTTTATTTACATTGCCCAGACTATCTATTGGGCTTTGTTCAAGAAATTTTTCGTCAATCAAGTCCTGAGCCAGATTGGCGTGTAGTCGTTGATTGGTCTCATTAAAGTGTTTGTTGGAAAAATATATGGTGGACAGGGTATAACCCACTCCTGCCAAAACCAATACCGAGATAAAGGCAAGCATTAACTTTTTAATGAGTCTGTTGGAATAAAGCCTTTCGTTCATAGCTCTTCATTAAATTTGTAGCCCACGCCCCAGGTGGTCAATATATATTTGGGGTTGCTCATATCAGGCTCTATTTTAGAGCGCAATCGGTTGATATGTGAGTTTACCGTGTGCTCATACCCTGTAAAATCATATCCCCATATCAGGTTCAGTAGTTTGGTTCGATCATAGCTTTTTCCTGGATTTGAAGAAAGTAGGACCAATAACTCAAATTCCTTTGGCGAAAGTTCAACGCGTTCCTCGTTACACACTACCTTTCTGTGGTCAATATCAATACTAAGACCATCAAATCGCAATGATTTGTGCTCGTCTGATTTCTTCGTCTCGGTTTTACTCATTTTTTGACGCCTAAAAATGGCCTTCACCCTAGCAATAAACTCCCTAACGCTAAAAGGTTTTGTGAGATAATCATCTGCACCGACCTCTAGCCCCAATACCTTATCTATTTCTTCGGATTTTGATGTCAACATCATAATGGGAGACTTTACATTGTTGGCTCGTATTTTTTGACAAACCTCCAATCCGTCCATTTCAGGAAGCATTACATCTAAAATTACAAGGTCTGGCTCATGCTCGATCGCCATCCTAAGACCTAAGTCGCCTTGTTTGGCAGAAAAGGTGGAACACCCTAGATCTTTTAGGTGGATTTCTAAAAGCTGCACAATCTCCGGATCATCTTCAACAATAAGTACTTGTTTCATTTAGGTCAAATTAAGGGGTAAAACCTCACGGAAGGTTCACAATCTTATCCCAACCGCGTGAAGGTTGGTCGATAAATACACCTAGAAATTGCAAAAATTAGACAAAAAAAACATTAATGATCTGATATATAGGTAATTATAAAAATTGACTTTGGCGTGAACATTCTGTAATGATTAGCGAATTCCTTTAGGGCAACAATTAAAACATCAAAAAACAATGAAGTTAAGAACAATTACAACAGCAATTTTAGCAACGATGTTTATCATTGGTTGTTCCAATGAGGATTCCGATGAAGATAATCCAGTGGTTTTGGATGCTGGAACATTATCCGGTGGACCCTTTAGTTTTACGGTGGATGGGGTGCCAGATATGGTAAGTGATATTAGTCTCTCTGACTTTAATGGGGTTGGGGACGTCCAATCTTATGTGATTACGGACGATGCTAGAAATATTCTAGGCCTTCCTCCCAATTTAGAGGCCGTAGGGGGTGTTGATTTTGACGCAGCAGGTGTCGGCGATTGCTATATCTATCATATTACCCATCAATCGGGATTGACAGGCTTGGCAATGGGAGAAAACTTGGACGATTTGGATGGGGATTTTGACCTTTCCAATTTTATCATGGTCAACCGTGCCGCATTGAATGCTGGGGAACTTTTAGGGGGACCTTATAATTTCACTGTCGATGGACAACCAGACATGGTTAGTGGTATTACCTTAGACGATACCAATTTGAATGGGGATGTCCAATCTTATGTAATCACTGACGATTCAAGAAATATTTTGGGACTACCACCAACACTGGAAGCTGTTGAAGGGGTGAATTTTGATGATGCTGGAGTGGGCTCCTGTTACATTTACCATATTACCTATTCTGGGGAGCTTGTAGGATTGGAAGCTGATAAAAACCTTGATGACTTGGTTGGAAACTTTAATCTATCCAACTTTATCGTTGTCAATCGCAATGCATTGAATGCAGGAGTATTGTCCGGCGGTCCTTATGAATTTATAGTAGATGGTACACCTGATATGGCTACGGGACTGACATTGGACGATTCGGAGGTTACTGGTAGCAACCAAGGTTTTGTTATTACGGACGATAGTTTGAATATCTTAGGACTCCCACCCACGATAGAAGCGGCAAGAGGGGTGAACTTTGATGATGCAGGTGTTGGTGTATGTCTAATTTGGCACATCACTTATGAAGATGGTCTAGTAGGGCTTGAAGCAGGTAAAAACGCTGGGGAATTGGAAGGTACGTATGCATTGTCCAACTCGATTACCGTAACACGAAATGGCCTAAATGCAGGGGTGCTATCAGGTGGTCCTTATGAATTTACAGTAGATGGTACGCCGGATATGGCTGCAGGGCTGACATTGGATGCTTCGGGGGTGACCGGGAGCAAACAAGGGTTCGTAATTACGGACGATAATTTAAATATTTTGGGCTTGCCACCTACATTGGAAGCGGCCAGAGGTGTTGATTTTGATGAAGCAGGACCCGGTGTATGCTATATTTACCACATTACCTACGAGGACGGGATTATGGGGCTTGAAGCAGGCAAAAATGCAGCTGACCTTGAAGGCTTCTTTGCACTTTCAAATTTCATTACTGTGACCCGAAATGCCTTAAATGCTGGAACCCTTTCTGGTGGCCCATACAAATTTACAGTAGATGGTACGCCCGATATGGCCTTAGGCCTAGCATTGGATGCTTCGGAAGTGACCGGGAGCAAACAAGGGTTTGTCATTACTGATGAACACGGAAATATTCTCGGATTACCGCCTACATTGGAAGCTGCCAGAGGGGTAGACTTTGATGCCGCTGGGGTTGGTATTTGCTTTATTTGGCACCTTAGCTACGAGGAAGGCCTTGTAGGCTTGGAAGCAGGAAGAAATACTGCTGATTTTGAGGGCTATTATGCACTTTCCAATGCCATTACCGTAATCCGTAATCCCTTAAATGCGGGTACCCTTTCTGGTGGGCCCTACATGTTTACCGTAGATGGAACCCCAGATATGGCCAAGGGATTGACTTTGGATGCCTCGAAGGTGACCGGGAGTAACCAAGGCTTTGTCATTACTGATGACAAATTAAATATTCTGGGCTTGCCGCCTACTTTGGAAGCGGCCAGGGGAGTGGATTTTGATGAAGCCGGTCCCGGTGTGTGCTTGATTTGGCATATTACCTATGAAGACGGGATTATGGGTCTTGAAGCCGGTAAAAATGCTGCGGATCTTGAAGGGTTCTTTGCACTTTCCAATTCCATTAGGGTATACCGTAATCCCCTAAATGCGGGTACGCTTTCCGGTGGCCCTTATGAGTTTGTTGTGGATGGGTATCCCGATATGGTCAGTGGAATTTATCTGGACGATAGTAATTTGAACGGTTCCAACCAGGGATGGGTCATTACTGATGATAACGGTAAGATTCTAGGTTTGCCACCCACTTTGGAGGATGTGGAGAATGTAGATTTTGATGCGGCTGGTGTTGGTGTCTGTTATATTTATCATATCACCTATGAAGATGGACTACAGGGCTTGGCTGGACATAAAAATATCAGTGACCTTAGTGGCTTCTTTGACCTGTCCAACTTTATAATGGTCACTAGAAACCCAAAATATTAAGAGTACTTATTTTATTATGAAAAAGAAAAGTGTTTTATAAGTAGTTGTTTCAATTAGTGAAGCGCCCGTTCGCCTTTGGCGGATGGGCGTTTTCTATAGTGGCGATTTGCCGGATACTTTTATATTTTTTCCAATAAACTGTTGATTTCGTCCCATTTTGACAACTTAGAAAATGATTCCCTGTATTCCTCATTCCTGATTTTTCCTAGGTGTTCCCACTCCCTCCAAATAAGGACCTTCAGAATTTTTGTACTTAACTCTTGGGCATTGGAATTTTCGGTTTTAGAAAGCAAAAAAGCCGCTTCAAAAAGCTGTTCATCAGATATATCTCCATAATAATCAATCGCTTTCTTAAGATTCGTATTTGCAACTTCTACTTTATTTCTCGTGATAGAAAGCTGGAATTCCCTAAAGTGCTTTTGGGCAATTTTTTTGGATTCAATGGAATCTTTTTTGGCTTGCGCTTTAGAGGGTGATCTGTATTCAATACCATGAAGAATGGCATACACCTCAATAGGTTCGGTCAACCCAAGTTCATAACGTTTTTGGTTTACTTCTGATGGATTGGCAATTGGATGAGGAGCAACGTCTCCCATACTCGCCCCATAGGTTTGTTTTAACCAAATATCCCGAGCAATTCTATCATTTAGCTCCGCAAAATAATTAGGGTCCACATCACTTTTTAGCATTGCCCTTTCTATCAGTTTAAGGCATTTTCTTTTGAAGAAAATATCAGGATGGTGCTGTGGTATGGCCCAACTTAATTTACTTCCTTCCTTTCCCACCAAATTATCACCGGGCCAACCATGTTGGTCAATGATACTATCCAGTTTTCTCCGGTTGGTATCCCAAACCATTTCAACAGGTTTAAATAAGCGCTCATATTCAGAACGCTCTGAAGTAGAATCCAAACGTTGAATATTCTTTTGATACTTTGAAAGTACGGCTTGATCATTTGCCCACATTTTTTTTAGTTCCTGGAGTAAATTGGGATTGGTTACTTTTTCCAAAGTTTCCTGTTGTTTTTCAAGTGTCAATTGAACAAATTTTTCCCAACGAACATCATTATGTAGAGGTGCAAGGTCTGGTAGCCCTTTCAATAAACTATGGTCTTCAAACCCGGATTCAATAGCTTTCTTAATAGCAATAAATGCCCTGTCTTTATTCTGGGAATTGGCAAAAATGGTCGCGGAAAGCATATATACCTCCCAGTTTTTTACGGGCATTAGTTCTGCTGCATTAAAAAGCTGGTTTCCCGCTTTCATATCTTTTTTAATCATGAAGTTTTTAAATGCTATAATTAATGAGTCCGCCCATGCTTGGTTTTTAAAAGCGCTGGATTGTTTTTGATTTAGTTCAATTTTTGATTGTGCCTCTTGTTTACAGCCAATAAATAAAAACAGGGAAAGCAACCCCAAGCACAAGAGGTTTTGGATTATACGAATCATGATGTTCATTTTTAATTTGACTACAACAAATAGAACAAATAGTAGCCAGGTAAAATAGAACAATATTAGCGCTCCCTAAAGCTTTGCTACCTCCTTTGGTAAGTGCCCTGTAATGGATTTAAAGACACGGGTAAAATGACTTTGATCCGCAAAACCACAGCAATGGGCAATCTCGGTTAAGGAATAATTGGAGGATTCCAATAGGGAAAAGGATCCCTTTATTTTTAATTTTCTCATATACGCCCCCAGCGTACAACCAAAATACCTGGCGAAATATTTAGATATGTTGACTGGATGGACATTAACATATTCAGAAAGCTCCTTTAATGTAATAGGTTCGTTCCATTTGTCATTCAGAAAATCCCTGATTTTAGTTACCCATACGGGATGGTTTGCGTTTAAATTTGTTCCCGATGGTTCCAAAAAAGAAAGAAATGACATTTCAAGTGAAATTTTCGAGTGTGCGTCATCAATAGTGGCCTCCTTTAGCAACTTCAAAAATGTGAAACGGGAATCAACGCTATTCGTAACAGCTCTGTGCACAACGCCCTCCGAAAGATGGTGTTCTTGTAAAAAGTCCGGTTCCACTTCTAAATTAATATGGATTGAGGGGAATACCTGATATTCATTTTTATGAATTTCGAAGGCATGGTAGAAGTTTAGGTTACCACTTTTTCTTTCAATTTGATTATTTGTTCTATGCTCCAGATTTCCACCAAATAAAACTAAACTGATCATTGGTTTTTGGTGAAAATGCCAAATACCCGTTTTTACTTCTCGATCATATTTGGAAAAACCAACCGATATGTTCCCAAAATCGAAAGTTTTGCATATTGGAGCTAAATACTCTCCTTTTGAAAGTTTTCTAATGATTTCGCTCAAAATGGCAACCGAATTGAAAAATCAAACCGCCACAACCCCTTTGATATGTGGATGTGGATCATAATTTAATAAAGTAAAATCCTCAAAGTTAAAATCAAAAATATCCTTCACTTCAGGGTTGAGGCGCATGGTAGGCAAAGGCCGGATGTCACGTGATAATTGCAATTTCACCTGTTCAAAATGGTTGCTGTAGATATGGGCATCGCCGAAGGTATGTACAAATTCTCCCGCTTGGTAACCGCACACCTGCGCCATCATTAGGGTAAACAAGGCATAACTGGCAATATTAAAAGGAACGCCAAGGAAAATATCGGCACTCCGTTGGTACAATTGACAGCTTAGCTTTCCATCAGCTACATAGAACTGAAAAAAGGCGTGACAAGGAGGTAGGGCCGCTTTTCCATTGGCTACATTTTCTGAAAATGAAACCGAGGTGTCGGGCAACACACTGGGATTCCAAGCACTGACCAGCATTCTACGGCTATTGGGATTGTGTTTTAGGGTGTGTATGACCTCCTTAATTTGATCAATTTCCTCCGAATTCCAATTCCGCCATTGATGGCCATATACCGGGCCTAAATCCCCATTTTCATCCGCCCATTCGTTCCAAATGCGGACACCCTTTTCCTGTAAGTAACCTACGTTGGTATCTCCCTTTAAAAACCAAAGCAGTTCGTGCACTATGGATTTCAGGTGTAATTTTTTTGTCGTCACCATAGGAAAACCTTCCTGAAGGTCAAACCGCATTTGGTAGCCAAAAACACTAAGGGTTCCCGTACCTGTGCGGTCCCCTTTTTGGTTACCATGTTCCAAAACATGCTCTAATAGGTCGTGGTATTGTTTCATAGGGGATAAAGGTAAAATCAAAAAGGTTATGGGTTTTGATTTTTAGGTTTTCGTTTTCAAAATTTTATTAACCGGCCTAGGAATCGAAACTTCAAAATTGAAAGTCTTTCCTTTAACACCTAACACCTAACACCTAACACCTAACACCTAACACCTAACACCTTATCTAACCCAAAATCATCCCCGCTATAGTTGCGGAAATCAAGGAGGCCAGGGTGCCACCAAGAACGGCGCGCATACCAAATTCTGAAAGGGTCTTTCGTTGTCCTGGTGCTAAGGAACCTATCCCTCCAATTTGGATGCCAATAGAGGCAAAATTGGCAAAGCCGCAAAGCATATATGTGGCCATAATTACGGATTTGTTGAAGGTAAAATGGGTGGCGCTCGCCATATTCTTTAGTTCGGCCAATTGAATATACCCCACAAATTCACTTGCAGCCAATTTAATACCCAATAATTGCCCCATGAGCATAATATCCTCATTATTCACTCCAATTAACCACATCAGGGGAGCGAAGATGGTTCCCAAAATAGCTTCTAGGGAAAAAGCCTTATATGGGGAATTTGCGGCAATCCATTGGTTCAAGCTTGTCCAATCTCCCACCCAACCCAAAATACCATTCATCATGGCAATAAAGGCTACGAAAACCAAAAGCATGGCACCTACGTTGACAGCTAATTTTAATCCTTCTGTAGTTCCATTGGCAATGGCATCCAAGACATTGGTTCCGATTTTCTCCATAGAAACATCGACATTCGTATCAACTTCTTCGGTTTGGGGGTACAGAATTTTCGAAATCACAATTGCACCAGGAGCTGCCATGACCGAAGCTGCGATTAAATGTCGTGCAAATTCCAATCGGAGTTGCTCATCATTACCTCCCAAAAAGCCTATATAAGCAGCTAAAACGCCACCTGCGACCGTAGCCATTCCACCAATCATTACCAATAGGATTTCAGATTTGGTCATTCGTTCTAGGTAGGCCTTAATCATTAGAGGAGACTCAGTTTGTCCCAGGAAGATATTGCCCGCAACACTTAAACTTTCTGCTCCGGAGATACCCAAGGACTTGGTGAGCAGCCAGGCCAATCCCTTTACCACTTTTTGGATGAGGCCCAAATAGAAGAGAACGGAGGTCAGGGCTGAGAAAAAAATGATGGTTGGAAGAATTTGAAATGCAAATACGTATCCAACATGCGGATTGTCAATATCCATAAGGTTAATCCCCAAGATAAACTCACTTCCTGCAACAGTAAACTCCAATAAGTCATTGAAGAGCTTCCCCAAAATCGTAAACACCTGTCTAATAAAGGGCACTTTTAGAATTCCAATGGCCAACAGAAGTTGAATTCCCAACCCAATGGAAACGGTTCTCCAGTCAACGGCCCTGCGGTTTTTACTAAAAACAATGGCAATACCCACCAAGATTACCATTCCCAAAATACCTCTAGCAAAGCTAGTCAAGGAGAACCCCTGATTGGAGACCAAAGTATCAACAGTTGTGGATAAGGACTGAACGGCTTCCTTTTCCTGACCAAAGACCCCACCCAGACATACAAATAGTAGGATAAGGGTCAAAAGTCCAGCTTTTTTCATAAGGTAAAAGTCGGTTCTATTTTCGTTTGGAAATTTCGTCACGTAGTTTGGCCGCCTTTTCGTAGTCCTCATTGGCCACGGCCTTATCCAATTCTTTGTGCAGTTCTTCCAAGGTCATTTCACGATAGGCATCCCCCGCTCCCGATTCAATTTCCACCGTTTCCCCTTCCTGTAAAATTTCATCGACCACAATGCTATCATCTCCTTCTTCCTCTTTATCCTTTGAAGAGAATTTTAAGAAAATACCTGCTTTGTCCAAAATGGTCTTGTACGTAAATATAGGCGCATTAAAGCGCAATGCAAGGGCAATGGCATCGCTGGTTCGGGCATCTACGATTTCTTCATTACCATCACGCTCACTAATAATACTGGAATAGAACACGCCATCCACAAGCTTATGAATAATGACCTGTTTCACGATAATTCCAAAACGATCGCAAAAATTCTTGAATAGGTCATGGGTAAGCGGTCGAGGGGGTTTAATCTCTTTTTCCAACGCTATTGCAATGGATTGGGCCTCAAAAGCACCGATGACAATAGGAAGCTTCCTGTCACCTTCCACCTCATTTAAAATTAAGGCGTAGGCCCCGTTTTGCGTCTGGCTGTATGATATTCCCTTTATTTTTAGTCGTACTAAACTCATGTAATGGCTCGGAATAAAACAAAAAGACTGTTCAAATAAGTGGCTTAACACATTATCTGAACAGCCGCTTCAAAGAAGCAAATTAACAAAATTTAGGCGTTTTGGGCCTTAAATTCCTTCAATTTTTCGATGAGTTCAGGCACTACTTCAAAGGCATCGCCAACAATACCATAGTCCGCAGCCTTAAAGAAAGGAGCTTCAGGGTCATTGTTGATGACTACCTTGGTTTTTGAAGCACTCACTCCCGCAAGATGTTGTATGGCACCCGAGATTCCTATAGCGATATATAAGTTGCTGGCAACGGGTTTCCCAGTTTGCCCCACATGTTCGCCATGGGGTCTCCAACCTAGGTCAGAGACGGGTTTGGAACATGCTGTGGCGGCCCCCAAAACGTCTGCCAACTCTTCCACCATTCCCCAGTTTTCCGGACCCTTTAATCCCCGTCCAGCGGAAACCACAATATCGGCATCCGCAATGGTGGCTTTACCAACTACTTTATCCACTTCGATGGACTTGACCCCGAAGTCTGCATCACCAATAGTCGGGGTAAAGGCCTCGGAACTGGCCGATGCGGCATTTTCGATGACGCCAAAAGCGTTGTTGGATACCCCAACAATTTTAACCTCGGAATCGATTTCCGTATGGGCGAATCCCTTATTGCTAAAAGCCGTTCGTTTTACCATAAATGGGGCAGTGCTTTCAGGCGCTGCAACGACATTAGGTACGTAGCCTGCATGTAACTTAGCGGCCAAAATGCCCCCTAGATACTTGCTATCGGCACTTGAACTTATGATGATAACCTTGCTTCCTTCGGCTTCTGCAGCCTGTGCAATAGTGCTGGCATAGGCCTTGGCATTGAAGGTTGATAACTGGTCATTGCTTACGTTTAATACTTTTGAAACCCCATAGGCCCCCAATTCTTCGGCATTTTCAGCATTGATTGCTATAGCAGTTACATTAGTGCCCATTTGGTCCGCTACATTTTTTGCGTAAGAGGCTACTTCAAAAGCGTTCTTTTTGAACTTTCCATTTTCGGTTTCGGTATATACAAGTACTGACATATTTTATTTTTTAGACATCAAATTCAAACAATGGTTATCCACCTAATGTTAGAAATTGCTTTTTTGATTTTTTATTAAAGTGCTTTTGCTTCGTTGTGTAAAAGGTCCACCAACTCACTAATATTTCCCGCATCAACGAGTTTCACAGGTCCTTTTGCAGCTGGGCGTTCAAATTTTTTGTCGGCTGTAGGCGTGGGTGAGTCAACCTCATCAACGACGTTCAATGCTTTTTTTCTTGCCATCATAATGCCTCGCATGTTGGGAATACGAAGGTCACTTTCTTCCACAAGACCTTTCTGACCTCCAATAATTAATGGAAGCGAGGTGCTGATCTTTTCTTTTCCCCCGTCAATTTCCCGCATGGCTGTTGCCTCGGTGCCTTCAATTTCCAAACTGATGCACGTATTCACAAAATTCATGTCCAATAATGAAGCCATTATTCCAGGTACCATTCCACCATTGTAGTCAATAGACTCCCTACCTGCTATAATAAGGTCATATCCTCCATTTTTAACGATTTCAGCCAACTGTCGGGCAACAAAAAAACCATCTTTAGGTGCTGCGTTGACACGAATACCTTCGTCTGCACCAATAGCAAGGGCTTTTCGAATGGTAGGTTCAACAGAGGCATCTCCAACGGTAACCACATGTACCGCTGCTCCTTGCTTTTCTTTGAACCACATGGCCCTCGTGAGTCCAAATTCGTCGTTGGGATTGATTACGAATTGTACCCCATTGGTATCAAACTTGGTATCACCTTCAGTGAAGTTGATTTTTGATGTGGTATCAGGTACGTTACTTATACAAACTAATATCTTCATGAATAGATTTTTTTCAACTTCAAAGATATGAAATACAATCAAATTTATTATGCATGCATAATAAATTTTCATTCAATTTTGCCCATACCCATCATTGCTTTCCTACAGATTTTCCTATTTTTGTTCGCACTTTAAAAATGGGCCGAGAACTATGAAAACATTACAATTTAGGCAAGCAATTGCGGAGGCGATGTCTGAGGAAATGAGACGTGATGAATCCATTTATTTAATGGGGGAAGAAGTTGCTGAATATAACGGGGCCTACAAAGCTTCAAAAGGAATGTTGGATGAATTTGGACCCGATAGGGTTTTGGATACTCCAATTTCCGAGTTGGGTTTTGCCGGAATCGGAGTAGGTTCCGCCATGAACGGAAATCGTCCTATAATAGAGTTTATGACTTTTAACTTCTCCTTGGTGGGTATTGACCAAATCATAAATAATGCGGCAAAGATCAGACAGATGTCCGCTGGACAATTTAACTGCCCAATTGTTTTTCGCGGACCAACAGCTTCCGCAGGTCAATTGGCAGCCACGCACTCGCAAGCTTTTGAAAGTTGGTATGCAAATTGCCCTGGTCTAAAAGTAGTGGTTCCTTCCAATCCCGCAGATGCTAAAGGACTTTTGAAAAGTGCCATCCGGGATGATGATCCCGTCATTTTCATGGAGTCGGAACAGATGTACGGGGACAAAGGAGAGGTTCCTGAAGGGGAATATACCATTCCTATTGGTGTTGCCGACATAAAACGGGAAGGCTCGGACGTTACCATTGTTTCCTTTGGAAAAATTATCAAGGAAGCCTACAAGGCTGCCGAGGAATTGGAAAAAGATGGAGTGGGTTGTGAAATTATAGACATTAGAACGATTCGACCAATGGATTGTGATACTATCATTACTTCCATCAAAAAAACCAATCGATTAGTGATTCTAGAGGAAGCTTGGCCTTTCGGGAATGTGGCTACAGAAATTATTTATCAAGTTCAACACAAGGCTTTTGACTACTTGGACGCTCCAATAGTGAAATTGAACACTGCCGATACTCCAGCACCGTATTCTCCGGTATTGTTGGCAGAGTGGTTGCCCAATGCCCAAGATGTGGTAAAGGCTGTTAAGAAAGTGTTATACCGGGAATAGAATAAAAATTGTAAGGTATATTCGCCTCGTCAACCAATGTTGGCGAGGTTTTTTTGTAAAAAGGAATAGTATTTGATAGACCTTTACTCGTAATCAAAAGTAACGAACAGAATGAAAGTCATTATTGGTAAAAATGGTGGCTTTGAAGTATCATGAGGAAATTCCTTTTTATCCTTTCCCTGTCTTTTTGTTTCCTTACCTATGCCCAGACCAAGGTGAGTGGTGTTGTGGTTGATGATTTAGGCAACCCTGTGGCCTTTGCCAATGTCTTGTTTCAAAACTCCACAGAGGGCACCATTACCAATGAAAATGGGCGGTTTTATCTTGAATCGGAAAGTGATTACAAAGTGCTTGTGGTTTCTTTTATTGGATATGAAACCAGGGAAATTGAACTGACATCCAAAGTAAATTATGAAATGAACGTAACCCTTATAGAGGCCGCCCAACAACTAGGTGAGGTGGTTGTCTATACGGGAAAGCAATCCAAGAAGAACAATCCGGCCATTGATATCCTGAAAAAGATTTGGGCCAAAAAACGGGAAAACGGCGTTCGCAAATTCAAAAGTTACCAATATGATAAATACGAGAAGGTAGAGTTTGATTTGAATACCATTGACAGCGCATTGATAAAAAGTAGGATGTTCAAAGGGCTAGAATTTATGTTCGAGGGTTTGGACACCTCCCGTATCACTGGAAAAACCTATTTGCCCATGTTTTTGAACGAGGTTTTTTCCAAGGTCTACGGCAATAATGACCTCACCTTGGAAAAAGAGGATGTGCTTGGTAATAAAAGTTCCGGTTTTGGAGGCAATCAGGCAATTACTGCCTTTGTTGAAGATTTGTATTCTGACTATGATGTTTATAACAACTACCTTAAGTTTTTTGATAAGAGTTTTACCAGTCCCTTATCAAAAACAGGAGTGGACGTTTATAATTATGTCCTTTCGGATAGCACCTTTATTGACAATAAGTGGTGCTACAATATTATTTACTATCCCAGGCGTAAAAATGAACTTACCTTCAAAGGGGATTTTTGGGTGAACGATACCACCTTCGCCATTAAGAAGATTGATATGCAGGTGGTCAAAAGTGCCAATATTAACTGGGTGAAGGAAATTTACATAGAACAGGACTTTGATGTGGTCAATGATTCGGTCTTTCTATTGAAACGGGATTATATGTTGACAGATTTTGCCTTTTCCAAAAAGGAAAAATCAAGGGGGATCTATGGAAAGCGAACCACAGTTTATGATAATTACCAATTTGATTCGAATCGACCAGAAGACTTCTATAAAACAGAATCCGATCCCTATGACCCCAGGGTATTTGCCCAAGACAGTATTTTCTGGAAGAACGCCCGTTTGGAACGCTTGAATGAAGACGAAGCAGGAATCTTCCAACTGCTTGATACCCTTAAAACCGTTCCCAAATTCAGAACCTATTATGATATTGTCAGTATTTTGGGTTCGGGCTATGTGGAAATCGATAAATGGAATCTTGATATTGGGGACATTTATAGCACATTTGGGTTTAATGATGCTGAAGGAATTCGATTGAGAGGTGGGGCACGGACCTATTTTGGCCAAAATGATACATGGCGTTTGGAAGGTTATATGGCCTATGGGTTTGATGATAAAAAATTCAAGCACGGCCTATCCGGAAAATTCTTATTGGATCGGAAAACACGATTGATTCTTTCTGGAGGCCACAGACGGGATATTGAACAATTGGGCGGCAGTTTGACCAGTACAACGGATGTTCTAGGTAGGGGCATTGCTTCTTCTGCTTTGGTCACAGCGGGCAACAATAACCGCTTAAGCAATATCAACCTATCCGTTTTGACTTTGGAATTGGAACCATGGAAAAACCTCCGGTTTAGGTTAGGAGGTTCTTTTAGGACCTTGAGCTCTGCCTTGCCCACTGATTTTAGCTTGGATTATGTAGATCCTGATTCACCATCGGGGATTTCTTCGGAGGTAAAACAGTTTGACCTCAACACCACATTAATTTACACCCCTGGTCGTAGAACGATTGGCTATGGCGTGGAGCGCAATGATGTCAATGAGAACTACAGTACATTAGTACTAAATTATACCAGGGGTACAGAAGGTTTTTTGGAAAGTGATTTTAACTATGACCGCCTTCAATTTTCCTATACGCAACCTTGGCAGTTAGGTGGTTTTGGGCGATTGCTCAGTACTGTGGAATTTGGGAAAACATTTGGGACGGTTCCCTTGGGGTTATTGAGTGTAATACCTGGAAATCAAACGTTTTTTACGCTATACAATACGTTTCCAAATCTTGATTTTTACGAGTTTGTGACAGATACCTATGCCACCGTACATTTAGAACATAATTTCAACGGTCGAATCTTTTCCAGGATCCCATTATTGCGAAAACTTAATCTTCGCGAAATCATAGGGATACGAGGTGCTTGGGGTTCGATTTCCGATGAAAACATTGCACTTAGCGCACCTACCAACATTCCGCTGTTGGCTCCAGATCAAGAACCGTATTGGGAGTATTCTTTTGGGGTAGGGAATATTTTTAAAATTTTCAGGATAGACTTCAATTTCAGGGGAAATTATTTAGATGCACCAGATGCACGACCTTTTGGAATAACAGGGACTTTCGGTTTTAGTTTCTAAACTTAAATTAAGGTAACCTAAATAATTTCATTGAATTACTTACGTTCTCCTACCTTTATACCATCAAACATTTATAAAAATGTCTAAAAAAGATGATGTTACCTTTGATGTATTGATCGAAATTCCAAAAGGCAGTCGAAATAAATACGAGTACGACTTTACCCTTCATAAAATTCGATTTGATAGGACGTTATTCTCCTCGATGATGTACCCTGGAGATTATGGGTTTGTTCCGGAAACACTCGCTTTGGACCAAGATCCTTTGGATGTCTTGGTTTTGGGAACGGAACCTACTTTTCCGATGGTGGTTATGGAAGTAAAACCTATAGGGGTCTTCCATATGACAGATGAAAAAGGACCTGATGAAAAAATTATTTGTGTACCAGTCAATGATCCTATTTGGAGTAAAAATGACGATATTAAGGATTTAAATCCGCATCGCTTGAAGGAGATTGAGCACTTTTTTCAAGTATACAAGGATTTAGAGGAAAAGAAGGTCGACACCGGAGGATGGAGTGGGGCGGCCAAAGCCAAGGAAATTTATAGAAAATGTGTAGATCGGTATGAAAAAAGCGACCATAAAATGAAGCGGACCTTCATGATTTAAGCGTTTCATAATGAAACGAAAAGCCTAGTTTTAAAGCCCGTTTTGGGCTTTTTTTATTCGTATGCATTTTACTACATTTGCAGCCATCAAATTTTCTTAAAAAAACCTAAAAATAAACGAAATAAATTATGGAACAAATCGTAACATTTTTGCCAGCGTTTGGTGTACTGGGCCTACTTTATGTTTTTATCAGAAGTGCTTGGGTCTCCAAACAAGATGTTGGTGAAGAAAAGATGGCCAGGATTGCCAAAAACATTGCGGATGGGGCCATGTCCTTCCTTAAAGCTGAATACAAGATATTATCAATTTTCGTCGCGGCCGTAGCCGTGCTACTGTTCTTCAAAGGAAGTAATGAAGTTGGAAGCAATGGTATGGTAGCTGTTTCATTTATTGTTGGTGCCATTTGTTCGGCATTGGCCGGTTTTATAGGAATGAAGGTTGCTACAAAAGCCAATGTGCGCACTACCAATGCTGCTAGAACTTCATTGGGAAAAGCCTTGGAAGTAGCCTTTGCTGGGGGAGCTGTTATGGGCCTTGGTGTTGTAGGTCTTGGCGTTCTCGGTTTGAGTGGATTATTCATGGTATATAGCGGTCAAGGTTGGGAATTGGGCGAAGTATTGAATGTACTTTCCGGTTTTTCATTGGGCGCTTCCTCCATAGCGCTATTTGCTCGTGTAGGCGGTGGTATTTATACGAAAGCTGCTGATGTTGGGGCCGACCTTGTAGGTAAGGTGGAAGCCGGTATCCCAGAAGACCACCCCTTGAACCCTGCAACCATTGCAGATAATGTAGGGGATAATGTGGGCGACGTGGCAGGTATGGGTGCCGACCTTTTTGAATCCTATGTTGGTTCTATCATTGGTACAATGGTTTTGGGTGCTGCATTTACCCAAGTCCCTGGTTTTGCTGAAAACTTCGATGGCCTGGGAGCGGTATATCTTCCTTTAGTTTTGGCTGCGGTCGGAATCATCATGTCCATTTTAGGAACCTTTTTTGTGCGTGTCAAGGATGGAGGAAACCCACAAACGGCCTTAAATATTGGCGAATTTGGTTCTGCGGGATTGATGCTTGTGGCGTCCTACTTCATTATTACAGGTATGTTGCCAGAAAGCTGGTCGTTTAATGGAACGGAATATGGTTCATTGGGCGTTTTCTTTGCCGTAATCGCCGGTCTTGTAGCAGGCCTGGCCGTAGGCAAGGTTACCGAATATTATACAGGTACTGGTACAAAACCTGTCAACTCAATTGTACGTCAGTCCGATACGGGTGCTGCTACAAATATTATTGCTGGTTTAGGTGTAGGCATGATGTCTACCATGTTCCCTATCATTTTAATTGCTGCTGCTATCTTGGTTTCGCACCATTTTGCAGGGCTTTATGGAATTGCAATCGCTGCAGTGGGGATGTTGGCCAATACCGGTATTCAATTGGCAGTTGATGCTTACGGACCAATTTCTGATAATGCCGGTGGTATCGCAGAAATGGCCGAGTTGCCAAGTGAAGTTCGTGAGCGTACTGATAAATTGGATGCCGTAGGGAATACTACTGCTGCTATCGGTAAAGGATTTGCCATTGCTTCTGCGGCTTTGACGGCCTTAGCCTTATTTGCAGCTTTTATGCAGACTGCCAATGTTACAGGTATTGATGTTTCCAAACCTACCGTAATGGCTGGGTTGTTAATTGGGGGTATGTTGCCCTTTGTTTTTTCCGCACTATCAATGAACGCTGTAGGTCGTGCAGCTATGGCGATGATTGAAGAAGTACGAAGACAGTTTCGAGACATTCCCCAACTAAAAGCGGCTTTGGAAGTGATGCGTGCTGTGGATTCCGATATGTCAAAAGCAACGGATGCCCAGCGCAAAATTTTTGATGCTGCCGATGGGCTTGCTGAATATGATAAATGTGTGGCCATTTCTACTCAGGCCTCCATTAAAGAAATGGTACTACCAGGCCTATTGGCCATTGCGGTGCCGGTTGCTGTTGGTTTCTTAGGTGGAGCTGAAATGTTGGGAGGCCTGTTGGCTGGAGTAACTACGGCAGGGGTCTTAATGGCCATTTTCCAGTCCAATGCTGGAGGTGCTTGGGACAATGCCAAAAAGACCATTGAAAGTGAAGGACGCAAAGGGTCTGATGCGCACAAAGCGGCTGTAGTAGGAGATACTGTAGGTGATCCCTTTAAAGATACATCGGGCCCCTCATTGAATATCTTATTGAAGTTAATGAGTGTTGTGGCCTTGGTCATTGCACCAAGCTTGGTAAGTTTATCGCCAGCAGATGAGGTAAGCATGTTGAAAGAAGATGGCACCAAAATTTCCATTTCCACGGAAGGAATAAAAGAGACCAAGGAAGTTGAAAAGCAGCTACGTGTTGAAATGAGCAATACGGAAGATGGTGCCTTTAAGGCAGTGGTCACCACTACTTCGGAAGCTGGAGGTGAGACTGCTACGTTGGTAAAGGAATTTACTGGAGCCACCAAAGCGGAAGTCGAGGCCCAAGTTGAGGCCTACAAAAAGGAGATTAAGATTGAATAGATAGCTGATTCAAATACTTACAATTGAAAAACCATCCGTCTTAAGGCGGATGGTTTTTTATTTTATTAGTGCCGGATTCTATTTAGCGAAGGCCTATTGTAACACAAAATTGATCGGTACGGAAAATGCTACCTTAACAGGAGTGCCCCGCTGTTTCCTCGGTTTCATTTTAGGAGGTTTTAAAGATGATTCCTAGCGATTGAGAAACCTACTTAAAAAGAACCATTTATTTTAATATATTATTTGTAAGAATTTAACTACAAAAATTAAAATGAAATGGTATTTTTAAATTCGTATAACCCCATAAATTATATATCATGAATACAAAATTTAGGTTAGGCATTGGTATGCTGTTTTTAATAATTATGTCGTGTAATCCGATTGAGGAAGATTCTATTTTGAAGGAAAATTCAACTGATGTTAATGAAATGAATTTTATTCCCTTACAAAATGGTGGGAATGATATATGTGTTACCATTTCAGGTAATGCAGCCCCAATTCAATTCAACGGTGAAGAACGTTTATTTACTGCCTCCTCTTCTCAAAATTTTTCAATTGTATGGTCGGCTGTTAGTAATGCACAAATTATAGGTTCAAATAGTAATGAAACAGTAAGAATTAGGTTTATCAATAGAAATATAGGAGCAACATTTGAGGCTGTAATAGATGGAGGAAGATGTATTGAAACAATTAATATTGGAAGATTTGGTTTGAATTGTCCTGCAGGAACTCCTTCTCCGGGAGCAATTTATTCACAATTTGGTACTCCTCATGCCCCCGGTTATGTTGAAGGAAATTTAGGTAGCAATCCAATCTGTGTTAATACGATTAATAATCAATTATCTGTGCATTTTGATGAGTGCTACTCTTATGAATGGTCTATAACGCCCAGCGGCCCAAATATAGCTGAAATATTTCCAGAGGATAGAGGGAATGCTGCATTTGTTGGAGTGAAAATCCCCGGTCGATATACGGTAAGATTAAGAACAACGAATATTAGTGGAGGTTCTCAATTAGATACTTTTATTCTTAATGCCGTATCCTGTAATGGCTTCGGAGGAGGTTTTTAAAGACTGAAATAAATAATAAAACATAAAAAGCTTCGGTATTTTTTCCGAAGCTTTTTTTTATGATATGTCAATTAGTAATTACTTATATTTAAACTAAAACAACCCATGAATCTCCGCATCAATACGATTGATGACTTCCCCTAAATGTTCTGGATTATCCACAAAGTTGATGTCATCCACATCAAAAACCAACAATTTGCCTTTTTCATAAGTGTTGATCCAAGCTTCGTATCGTTCGTTCAGCCGACTTAAATAATCAATGGAAATACTGCTTTCATACTCACGACCCCTATTGTGGATCTGTTGCACCAAATTAGGTATGGAGCTGCGCAGATAAATCATAAGGTCAGGAGGTTGCACCAAACTTTCCATGAGCTCAAAGAGACTTTTATAATTAGTAAAGTCGCGATTGGTCATAAGGCCCATTGCATGAAGGTTAGGTGCAAAAATATGGGCGTCTTCGTAAATGGTGCGGTCTTGAATAACATTTTTCCCACTCTCCCTAATCTTTAAGATCTGGCGATAACGACTGTTCAAAAAATAAATTTGGAGGTTAAAGCTCCACCGCTCCATTTGGGTATAAAAATCATCCAAGTAGGGATTGTCAACAACATCCTCAAAATGTGCTTCCCATTTGTAGTGTTTTGCAAGTAAGGAAGTTAAGGTGGTTTTACCTGCTCCAATATTTCCGGCAACTGCAATGTGCATGGGATAGTGTTTTTGTTGGCTATTTCTTAAAAGTCGGAGCTCGCAATATACGAAGTAAATCGAGTTTCAGGAAAATAAGCATGAGTCAATATCACTCGAATTTTGATTTTTATTTAGCGATCTAATCAGTACATTTGCCATCCATAATCGAGGACAGATTTGACCGATTGCAACCTCAGAAAAAAATGCTAAAAAGTGGTGTAAACTTCTTTGGGCAGTACCGTCAAATCTTTTCACAAAAACTAATAGAATGCCCTATTTATTTACTTCAGAATCTGTAAGTGAAGGACACCCTGATAAAATTGCCGATCAAATAAGTGATGCCCTCCTAGACAATTTCCTGGCCTTTGACAAAGAAAGTAAAGTAGCCTGTGAGACTTTGGTTACAACGGGGCAAGTGATTTTGGCCGGAGAGGTGAAGAGTAATACCTATTTAGATGTCCAGACCATTGCCCGGGATACCGTCAATAGCATTGGGTATACCAAGGGGGAATACCAATTCAGTGGGGATTCGTGTGGCGTAATTTCGTTGATTCATGAGCAGTCCCAAGACATTAATCAAGGAGTGGATAGGGCAACCAAGGAGGAGCAGGGTGCAGGTGACCAGGGAATGATGTTTGGGTATGCCAGCAATGAAACCGAAAACTATATGCCTTTGGCATTGGATGTTTCCCATAAAATTTTAAAAACTTTGGCAGAACTCAGAAGGGAAGGAAGGGAAATAGCCTATCTACGACCTGATGCCAAGGCACAGGTGACGATTGAGTATTCCGATGAAAATGTACCCCAGCGCATAGATACGATTGTCGTCTCAACGCAACATGATGATTTTGATGGGGACAAAAGAATGTTGGCCAAAATCAAGTCGGATATTGTGTCGATTCTTATGCCTAGAGTGGTGGCACAATTTCCTGAAAGGGTGCAACAATTATTTGATGACAAGATTACGTATCACATCAATCCCACTGGAAAGTTTGTAATTGGAGGGCCACATGGTGATACGGGATTGACGGGAAGAAAGATTATTGTAGACACCTATGGCGGCAAAGGGGCCCATGGAGGAGGCGCATTCAGTGGAAAAGACCCCAGCAAGGTAGACCGCAGTGCAGCTTACGCTGCGCGGCACGCGGCCAAGAATTTGGTCGCCGCCGGGGTAGCTGATGAGATTTTGGTGCAGGTCAGCTATGCTATTGGGGTGGTTGAGCCCACGTCTATTTTTGTAGACACCTATGGTACGGCAAAAGTTGGACTTTCTGATGGGGAAATTGCACAACGAGTTACCAAACTCTTTGATATGAAACCCTATTCCATAGAAACGCGATTAAAACTTCGGAACCCTATTTATTCGGAGACAGCTGCCTACGGACACTTTGGAAAAGAATCACATAGGGTAAGAAAAGTTTTCGAATCCCCTTACAACGGGCGGATAGAGAAAGAAGTGGAGTTGTTTACTTGGGAAAAGTTGGATAGGGTCGATGAAGTAAGAACAGCTTTCAGAATTTAGGTTTCAAGAATTTAAGGCTGCGGTTTCGGTTTCGTCCAATTTACCAACGTCAATGGTAATACTATTTTTTTTACGAATAATAGCGTATACGAACTTTGCTCCCCATTTAATTTCGGGAGCTTTGTAGGAGGACCTTGAATACACATTTTGAGAGGTGGTTTCGTCAAATGCCTTCATGGACACAATGAATTCGACTTCTTTTTCTAAAAATTGGCGCTCATCCAATCCAAATAATGGACTGCTATCGGAAATTGGATGTACGATGGTCCACATATAGGGCATAAAGGCAACTTTATCCCGCTCCAGTTCAAGGGCATAAAAATCGCGTAAATCAGAATCTTCCCTTTTGATGGCGAGGTTGAGCTGTACCTCCAATTCCAATAAATGATTGTTTTGGGGGTTAACAACGCGAAACATAAATCCATTGCTATTTTGATAAGGGGCAATGACTGCCGATCTGCTATATTGAATCATAGTGGACGGCCTGGAAAATCGTCCATAAAGCAGTCCCGTGGCCAAAGCAAAACCCAATAGGCCCAACATCGATTCAATGGCAGCCACCGTATTGGCTAGGTTTCCCATTGGGGCCACACGACCATACCCCAGTGTGGTAATGGTTTGGGCACTAAAAAAGAAAGCTTCAATAAATCCATCTAGTGTAGTGGAGGGTTTGATTCCAGTAAGATGTTCTACCCCAATAAGGGTGTAAGTGGATGCGAAAATGATATTTATCGAGAAATACCACAAAAGAATAAAACCTAAGAATTTGGGCCAAGGCATGGTTATCAAGGAGTGGAAAAAATTCAATTGTTCAAGAAGAGGGACATTGACCTTTTTTACATTAAAGGAACCATCTTTATTGATAGCGCGGTAACCACCCCTATCCTCCTTGGTGCCAAGACCCAAGTCGTTGTATCTTTTTGTCTTTCCCTTTGCCATAGAAGATGCATTGATCAGTGTTTACAAGATTACGATTTTTTACTTTTTTTGAATCGATTAATGATAGTATTTGATAGTACAAAGAATGGATTTCTTCGTAGCTTTATTTCCAACAAAATCCAAATTAATGAAACTGCTATTTCGTATTTCAATGGTTGTAGGTCTACTGCTGTTTTCCTTGCAGTCCTGTAACAAAACTTCTAAAACCGCTGTTGCTGAAGTTGCGGAAAACTATGTCGCCGATAACTATACCAAACAGGAAGTGGATATTGAAATGCGTGACGGTGTAAAATTGCATACCACGATTTATGCTCCAAAAGATACGTCACAAGAATATCCAATCATTATGCAACGAACGCCATACAGTTCAAGGCCTTATGGCAAAGGGCAATTTAGAACAAGAATTGCCCCGAACATCAATATGATGATGGAAGGATACATTGTGGTATATCAAGATGTGCGTGGCCGCTGGTTGAGCGAGGGGCACTATGAAAATATGCGAGCCTTCATTCCCAACAAAACAGATAGCGCTCAAGTGGATGAAAGTTCTGATACCTATGATACCATAGAATGGTTGGTCAACAATGTTGGGAACAATAATGGAAGGGTAGGCCTTTGGGGGATTTCCTATCCAGGATTTTATGCCACCTATGGAACGGTGGACCCCCACCCAGCACTTAAAGCATCGTCCCCTCAGGCGTGTATTGGGGATTTCTTTTTTGATGATTTTCATCATAACGGGGCTTATTTACTAAGTTACTTTAGGGCCACTTCGCTTTTTGGAACACCTCGACCCAATGGAGATCAACCGGTTGATACGGCGTGGTATACCCTCCCTGATATTGGTACGGAAGACCAATATGATTTCTATTTAAATGCAGGATCATTAAAAAATTTAAATTCCTTTTTTGAATATGGACTGAAAGATGAGGTTTCCCTTGCTCCTGATGGGATGACGGACGATTTCTTCTGGAACGAATTAAAGGAGCATCCTAATTACGACGATTTATGGCAACGGCGAGGATTGATTCAGCATTTGGATAAGACAAAATCCCATGTCGCCACGATGATTGTAGGAGGATGGTTCGATGCGGAGGATCTGTATGGCCCTTTAGAGACATATAAGAATATAGAAAAGTATAATCAAGGGGCATACAACACCATGGTTTTTGGTCCTTGGGACCATGGACGATGGGCAAGAAGAAGTGAACGCAACGTAGTAGGCAACTACTATTTTGGGGATTCCATATCCGTCTTTTACCAGGATAGGATTGAAACCAAATTCTTCCATCATTTTTTAAAAGGCGAAGGAGATGGAAAAACGGGATTGCCGGAAGCCTATGTTTTTGATTCCGGCAAAAAAGAATGGAGCGAACTGGCAGCATGGCCACCCAAAGAAGCACTATTACAGCGTATGTATCTTTCGGATAATCAAACATTATCCAAAGAACAAAAAGGTTCGGATCCAATTCAATTTGTTAGCGATGTAGACAAACCGGTGCCCTATTCCGAGGATATCAAATCCGTGTTTACACCAAGGAAATACATGACGGACGATCAGCGTTTTGCAGCGCGCCGTTCCGACGTTTTGGTTTTTGAGACCGATATACTGGAAGAAGATTTGACTTTGGCCGGCCCAATTATGGCGAATTTAAAGGTTGCCACCACGGGAACCTCGGCGGATTGGATTGTAAAAATCATCGATGTACACCCTGCCGATGTGGAGACCAATGAAGAGATGCAAAACCACTTAAAAATGAGCAATTATCATTTAATGGTTCGCAGTGAGGTCTTACGCGGTCGCTTCAGAAATAGTTTCTCAGACCCGGAACCGTTTACGCCGAACAAGAAA
>JBCBZA010000085.1:0-16928 GCA_039815575.1 Bacteroidota bacterium
ATTGCGGGATACCTATTGGGGGCGTATACCATAGACCTATTTTCCATAGCCCTTTTAGCTTTTGGGGGCTATTGTATGGTAGGGGCTTCCAATGCATATAACCAGATTATTGAACGGGATTTGGACCTATTGATGAAACGGACAAGGAACCGTCCCCTACCTTCCGGAAGAATGCATGTCTATCATGCTATGACCATAGCCATAATCCTAACGATATTGGGAATTGCTGCTTTGTACCTTCTTAGTCCAAAAACAGCATTGTTTGGAGCCATAGCCATTTTCTTGTACGCTAGCGTCTATACCCCATTAAAAACGATTACCCCTTTATCCGTTTTTGTAGGGGCCATCCCCGGGGCCATCCCTTTTATGTTGGGCTGGGTGGCGGCCACCGACCACTTTGGTATTGAACCAGGAACCCTCTTTATGATACAGTTTTTTTGGCAGTTCCCCCACTTTTGGGCCTTAGGTTGGCTATTGGATGATGATTATAAGCGCGGTGGTTTTAAAATGTTACCTACTGGGAAAAAAGACAGTTCAACAGCGCTTCAGATTATTCTTTATACCATATGGATGATTGTCATTTCCATAGTGCCGGCACTTGGATTTACAGGGCGCTTGATACTTTCCTTTCCAGCGGCAATCATTATCCTGATTATGGGAATGGGTATGTTATATTTCGCATTCAAATTATACGAAAAAAGGGATAATAGCACAGCAAGGAAGCTTATGCTAGCAAGTGTTTCCTATATCACTTTAATGCAGATCGTTTTTGTTGTAGATAAATTTGTTACTTGATGTATGGGGGTCGATTTAACGCAAGGTAGCGCAACAGAGAAAAACAACCGGGCAAAAAAAATGATGCTTTGGTTTGGTATTGTAAGCCTTATCATGGCATTTGCTGGCTGGACCAGTGCCTATATTGTAAGTAGCAAACGTAAGGATTGGCTGGATACCATTGAACTGCCCCAGGCCTTTTTTGTAAGTACTGCCATCATTATAGTAAGTAGCCTTACCTATATCCTCGCTAAAAAGGCCGTTGCAAAAGGCGATCAGAAAAAAGCGACTACCTGGCTTTTAATGACCCTCCTACTGGGCATCTCATTCATTGCATTACAATTTTATGGGTTTTCGCAAATGCTTGAAAATGGGTACTATTTTACAGGACCTACGAGCAATATAAAGATGTCTTACATCTTTCTTATTGCTTTCGTGCATATCCTCCATGTTGTGGCAGGATTAATATCGCTTCTTGTGGTATTGATAAATCAGCTAAGGGGTAAATACACTTCCCAAAACCTACTGGGAATGGAACTGGGAGCAACGTTTTGGCATTTTTTGGATATTCTATGGATCTATTTAGTGTTATTCATGTTTTTTGTAAAGTAAAATAAATAAGGTTCCCTATAGTTTTATGTTATGAATATTGTACGCAATGTAGCAAATGCATTAAATTTGTTAAATAGAATTAAAGTGTAATACTATGGACGGTACGGTAAGTACACACGAAGGGGAAAATATATGGGACGGTGGAGAAGGTGTTAGGCCTTTGGGTGCCAGTTATGGCAAATTGATGATGTGGTTTTTCATTGTTTCAGATGCCTTGACTTTTTCAGGTTTTTTATCCGCTTACGGTTTTTCAAGGTTCAAGTTTATTGAGACTTGGCCCATTGCGGATGAGGTGTTTACCCACGTACCCTTCTTCCATGGAAATTACCCCATGATTTACGTGGCATTTATGACCTTTATTCTTATTATGTCATCAGTGACCATGGTGTTGGCTGTGGATGCGGGCCATCATATGAAACAAAATAAGGTAATCACTTATCTGTTTCTTACCATTATAGGTGGGGCCATCTTTGTCGGTTCCCAGGCTTGGGAATGGGCTACTTTTATAAAGGGGGATTTTGGGGCGTTGGAGACCAAGGGAGGACGTGTGCTTCAATTTGTGAATGCGGAAACAGGGGAACGTGCTGCGATTGCCGATTTTTCAAAAACACTACCTGAAGAACGCACAAAGCATATAAGTAGTGAAGGGGTTTGGTTCATGGATGAAGGCTCCAGAACATCATTTTCCCTTAATGAAGTGGTGGAAGGTTTTAAGGCCAGTCCAGGCATCCTGATTCGTACGGAGAAAATCAATGAAGAAGGCGAGAAAACACTTTTGAATCGAAAAGAATCCTTGGCTAGACTAAAAGATGCTGTTAGGGTTGTTGAAGGCGCCAACCTAATTCGAAATGAATACGGGAGCAGATTGTTTGCCGACTTCTTTTTCTTTATTACTGGATTTCATGGTTTCCACGTCTTTTCTGGAGTAGTATTTAACATCATCATATTCTTCAATGTAATTCTAGGGACCTATCAAAGAAGGGGTCACTATGAAATGGTGGAAAAGGTTGGTCTATACTGGCACTTTGTAGATTTGGTTTGGGTATTTGTATTTACCTTCTTTTACTTAGTCTAACTCTATAATATCTAAAATCTGATCTAGAAAATGGCACACGAGCATAAATTAGAAATATTTAGAGGTTTATTAAAGTTTAAATCCAACACCCAAAAAATATGGGGTGTACTTATTTTTCTGTCCATAGTTACAGCTATTGAAGTTGTCCTAGGTATTTATAAACCGGAATTTTTAATCAAGAATTACTTTTTGGATATGAAACTCCTCAACTGGATTTTCATTATTTTAACTTTAGTGAAGGCCTATTACATTACCTGGGATTTTATGCACATGCGGGATGAAAAAAGTTCGCTTCGCCGAGCTGTGGAAACGACACCTATATTTTTGGTTTCATATCTTATTTTTATTCTTCTTTTTGAGGCAACATATATATATGAAGTCTTCAAAAATGGTTTTTTTGCGTGGGATTTTTAGTAGTTCTTAACAGAATAATTTGGCGGTCTTAAGGCCGCCTTTTTTATTTTTGCATATTGATGTGATGCAATGAAAAAAAAACTGGTTCTTGTAGCCTTGTTTATTGTTCCTATAGTGGCCTATCTCTTTTTTGCTTCTGGAGTAAACAACTTTGGACGACTCCCCGTACTTACTGAAAATGTAAAGGATATTAGCACTATTGACGCTTCACAAACGCTACACGGAAAGATTACCATTCTGGGTTTTTTGGGAAGTGCTTTGGAAGATCAAAAGACCATTGCCCTCAATTTAAACCAGAAAATCTACAAACCTTTTTTTGAGTTCAATGACTTCCAGTTTGTCATGTTGGTTCCTAAGGGTACCGAAGAAAAAGTAGAGGGACTTCGGTATGAATTAAGTCAATTGGAAGATATTTCAAGATGGAATTTTGTCTTTGGGGATGACTATGAGATTAAGCAAGTTTTTGGGAGTTTGAAAACCAATATGGAACTTGATGAAAAATTAAACACGCCATATGTCTTTATCATCGACAAAGACAAAAATTTGAGGGGACGAACGGAAGATGAGGACGAAGGGACAAAATATGGATTCAAAGCTACCTCCGTTGCTGAACTGAACAATAAGATGGAAGATGATGTAAAGATAATCCTTGCTGAGTATCGATTGGCCTTAAAAAAGAACAATGCCACAAGGGGGAAGTAACAAAAAAAAATATACCTATGTCTGGGTCTCTGCCGTGGTCCTGGTGTTTGGGATATTTACCATAGTGGAGATAACCGATAGGTTGGAGAACCAATCCATCGTTAAAATCGATAGGATGTCAGGTACCATGATAAATCCGGACTTGGCATATGTTATCAGTGATGGGGAAAGGCGTAGGGTACCGGACTTTTCATTTGTCAACCAAGATAGTGTTCTTGTGACCAATAAGGATTATTTGGGAAAAGTATATCTCGTTGACTTTTTCTTCACCACCTGCCCAACAATTTGCCCTGTGATGACCTCAAATTTGGTTGAAATTCAAAATACATTTAAGGACGAAAAGGATTTGGGAATACTATCATTTACAATCAACCCTCGATATGATACCCCTAACGTTTTAAAAAAGTACGGGGAAAAATATGGGGTCACCCATCCGAACTGGAACTTTCTTACGGGAAATCAGGAAGAAATATATACACTCTCCAGGGAAGGTTTTTATATTTTGGCGACGGAAGATGAAAGTGCTCCAGGAGGATTTGAACATTCGGGAATGTTTGCCTTAGTGGATAAAGAGGGGTACATTCGATCACGAACGGACCAGTTTGGTAACCCTATAATTTATTATAGGGGTATGGTTACTGAAAAACAGGGAGTCGACTCAGAAGGTCAGCCGCAGCAGATTACTATGCTAAAGGAAGACATTAAAAACTTGTTGGAAGAATAGATGGGGACCACTTTGCGACAGGAGAAAAAAATTAAAATATGGATTACCATCCTATCCATAGCCGTGCCTTTGGTAGTTGCTTCGCTATTTCGATATAAAATTCCCAATGCTGCACCACTAACTTTCTTACCTCCTATTTATGCCACCATTAATGGATTAACGGCCTTGCTTCTGGTTATTGCCGTAATTGCAATTAGGAAGGGAAAAAAAGGAGTGCACCAGCGTTTAATGACGACCTGTATCGTTCTTTCAGCTGCATTTCTTGTAATGTACGTTGCTTATCATATGACCTCTGATTCCACTCCTTTTGGAGGTGAAGGCTGGATAAGGCCCATTTATTTTTTTATTTTGATTTCCCATATTTTGTTGTCCATTATAATTATTCCTTTGGTACTTATCACCTATAGCAAAACGATGCTCAAGGATTTTGTAGCACATAGAAAGTGGGCAAAATATACCTTTCCAATTTGGTTATATGTGGCCGTTACGGGGGTAATCGTATATGTAATGATATCTCCTTATTATGCGGTCTAGGATACTTTTCATAGTTCTAATTTTGAATTTGATACTTCCAACCTTTGCTGAAGCCCAATGTGCCATGTGCAGGGCCGCTTTGGAAAGTGAAGCTGATAACAGTCAAGCGGAGGGTATTAATAACGGGATTGTGTATTTAATGGCCATTCCTTATATTCTGGTCGGGGGACTATTTTATCTTATCTATCGAAAAATCAGGAACTAACTGCACTTTTATAAAAAATTTAAGGACAAACTGTAACATTTTGGGCTAGTTTTAGTCTTATTGGAGTACGTTACGTATTTCATCAATCAAAAACCAACCCAAATGTTCGACATCGAAAGGTGGCAAGAGATATTTGACACCATCCGCAAAAACAAGCTACGAACCTTTCTTACCGGGCTTTCCGTGGCCTCAGGTATCTTTATTCTCGTTATTTTATTGGGCTTTGGGCAAGGAATGCGAAACGGCATTCAAAAAGAGTTTGAACAAGATGCCACCACGAGTATCGAAGTTTGGGCTGGGGTGACCAGTGTGGGATACAAAGGGCTAAACCCAGGTAGAAGAATCCAATTTACCAATGAAAATTATGAATCTTCTTCCGCAATTTTCAATAATTCCATAGAATTTGAATCCAGCAGATTTTTTGTCAGGAACACAACGGTAAATTATGGAAAGGAGAGTTTGGTTTATAGCGTGCAAGGTGTTTCCAATCATTATCAGTTCATAGAAAATGCCGGAATGATTGAGGGTCGCTTTTTTAACCTGAAGGATGAGAAAGAAACCGCTAAGGTGGCTGTGATTGGCAAAAAGATTAGAACCGATGTATTTAAGGAAGTAGATACACCGGTAGGGGAGTATATTGAAATTTCCGGTATACCCTTTAAAATAATTGGGGTTCTTAAAGATAATCAGGAGCGAGAGGAAGAACGCATCTACATTCCAATAACCACGGCCCAAAAAGTGTTCAATGGAAATAATAAAATCAACAACATGTTCTTTACCCTACCTCCTTCTGAAAATTTTGATGAGGCTGTAGTGCAATCCGTAAATTTCAAGAATAATCTGATGGGTCATTTGCAACAGTTGCATATGGTTTCGCCAGAAGATACCTCTGGGGTAAATGTTTGGAGTGCTATGGAAGAGGCAAAGCGCTACTATACGCTGACCGATAACATCAAATTGTTTTTTTGGTTTGTAGGCGTTTGTACAATCATTGCAGGGGTTGTTGGGGTCAGTAACATTATGCTCATTGTGGTTAAGGAAAGAACAAGGGAAATCGGTATCCGAAAAGCTTTGGGGGCAAAACCATGGAGTATTGTGGGTATGATCTTGCACGAAGCCATTTTTGTGACTGCAATTTCTGGATTTAGCGGTCTTATTTTCAGTATGGCCCTTCTTGAAATTGTGGGACCTCACATTGAAATAGACTACGTGGCAAATCCATCAGTGAATTTTGCCGTGGCCTTTACTACAGTCATTGTGTTGGTCGTTGCGGGGACATTGGCCGGATTTTTTCCTGCATGGAGGGCCGCGAGTGTTCATACTATTGAGGCATTAAGAGATGAATAGTTATGTTTAACAGAGATCGTTGGAAAGAAATACTTGAAGTACTGACCACGAATTGGTTCAGGACCGTGCTCACCGCCTTTGGGGTATTCTGGGGGATTTTTATCCTCATTGTATTGTTGGCAGCAGGAAAGGGATTGGAAAACGGCATAAATGCCGATTTTGGTGATATTGCTACCAACACCATGTTCATGTGGACCAGAAGAACAACAAAACCTTATGAAGGTCTTCCAAAAGATCGAAGGTTTGAGTTTCAAAGGGAAGATGTCCAAACCATAAGGGACAATGTACCGAACCTTAGATTCATTTCACCACGTAATGAACTTGGTGGTTTTAACTCAGGGGGCAACAATGTGGTTCGTGGACTCAATGCCGGGGCATATAATGTTTATGGCGACTATCCTGAAATTATCAATCAAGACCCAATGACAGTTACCTCGGGCCGTTTTATCAATTATAATGATATTAATGAAAAGCGCAAGATAGCTATCATAGGTCAGGGTGTTATGAATGACCTCTATGAAAAAGGAGAAGAGGTTTTAGGAACCTATATTAAAATACAAGGGGTGAACTTTTTGGTGGTAGGTACCTATAAAAAGAACACCAGTGATGGGGGTGAACGGGCGCAAAAGGAAATCTTCGTTCCCTTCACTGCCTTTTCACAAGCCTTTAACCGAGGGGAGGAGGTTGGATGGATGGCTATTACAGCACGTGATGGAAGTTCAATTTCTGTCCTCAAGGAAAAGATCATTGAGGTGATGAAGAACAAACACAAGGTGCACCCTGAAGATAATCGCGCCATAGGGCACTTTGATCTCTATGAACAATACAATAGGGTCGAAAGCCTGTTTGCCGGAATACGATGGATTGCCATTATCGTGGGCACATTTGTCTTGATTTCAGGAATAATAGGGGTCAGCAATATTATGCTCATAGTAGTTAAAGAGCGAACCAAAGAAATAGGTATTCGAAGAGCATTGGGAGAATCGCCCTGGTCCATTAAGAAACAGATTTTAATGGAATCCATATTCCTTACCATCATTTCCGGTATGACAGGAATCATTTTTGGGTCCCTTATTATCTACGGTATCAATTCGTTATTGGACAGTGTGGGTCCCGTAGATATGTTTCTCAACCCCAGTGTGAGCATAGGAGTTGTAACCAGTGCGCTTACGGTCCTCATTATTTCAGGATTATTGGCTGGATTCATACCTGCCAATAGTGCTATTAGGGTTCGACCCATTGAGGCTTTACGGAACGAATAAATTTAAAATCAATCAAAAATCATAAAAATGAAGAAGTCGGTAACCATCGCAATTCTAATCTTTATTGTAGTTGCTTTTGCAGGGGCGATGTACTATTTATACCAGAAGAACTCTGAAGACCCCGTTGTATACGAAACTGAAACTGCAGAGAAACAAAATATTGTTAAAAAAACTGTGGCTACGGGTAGCATTTTACCATTGGAGGAGGTACTTATTAAGCCAAATATTTCCGGGGTCATAGAAGAGGTGTATGTTGAAGGCGGTGACTACGTAAATACTGGGGATTTACTTGCAAAAATTAAAGTTGTTCCTAATTTGAGTGCCCTAAATGATGCACGCGATGCCATTCAAAGGGCAAAAATCGATGTGGAAAATCAAAAACGAAATTATGATCGCCAATTGTCCATATTTCAGAGAGGGGTAATCTCGAAGGCTGATTTGGAAAATGCGGAGGTAGCCTATGAGCAAGCCAAACAAACCTACAAGGCCGCCAATCAACGTTTTGATATTATTAAAACGGGTACTTCAAAAGGGTACGGTAATCAAGCAAATACCCTAATTAGGTCAACGGTAAGCGGTATGGTCCTTGATGTCCCTGTGGAAAAAGGAAATCAAGTGATTGAAAGCAACAATTTTAATGAAGGTACGACCATTGCCTCCATCGCCGATGTAGAGAAAATGATATTTGAAGGAAAAGTGGATGAATCCGAGGTTGGCAAAATCAAGGAAGATCTACCTCTTGAAATTACGGTGGGAGCCATTGAGGACCAGGTTTTTGATGCCGTACTTGATTATATCGCACCAAAGGGAGTAGAAGAAAATGGTGCCATCCAATTTGAGATAAAAGGAACGTTGACCAAACAGGATACTACCTTTATCAGAGCTGGGCTCAGTGCAAATGCGTCCATTATTTTGGCTAGGGCAGACAGTGTACTTGCCTTGAAGGAGGCATTGGTTCAGTTTGACGATGATACCAAGTCACCATTTGTTGAGATTGAGGTGAGTAATCAACAATTTGAACGAAAGGATATTGAACTCGGCATCAGTGATGGCATTTTTGTAGAGGTCAAATCTGGAATTAACACGGAAGACAAAATCAAAGTTTGGAACAGTGTTGAGGATGAAGTGGGAAACCCTTAACCATTTAACATATTTTTTCAATCAATCTTGTAACAAAATAACAACTTGGGAGTCCTATTACTGGATTTCAGATAGCTAAGTAAACCAATCATGATAGAAATCAAAGATTTACATAAGTCCTATAAAATGGGAAGCAATTCCCTACACGTACTTAAGGGCATTAATTTTTCCTGCGAAGACGGCGAATTGGTAGCAATTATGGGATCGTCCGGTTCCGGTAAATCTACCTTATTGAACATTTTGGGAATGTTGGACGGAGCCGATAGTGGTGAATACATTCTTGATGGGGTTCCAATCAAGGACCTCAATGAAACAAAAGCGGCACAATACAGGAATAAGTTTTTAGGTTTTGTATTTCAATCCTTCAATCTTATCAATTATAAGAATGCCATGGAAAACGTGGCCCTACCCCTGTATTATCAGCGCGTGGGTAGAAAGGAACGTCAAGAGAAGGCGCTGAACTATTTGGATAGAGTAGGTCTAAAAGAATGGGCTACCCACCTGCCTTCCGAATTATCAGGCGGTCAAAAGCAACGGGTGGCCATCGCCCGTGCAATGGCAGCCGAGCCTAAGGTATTATTGGCCGATGAGCCAACAGGTGCACTGGACAGCAAGACATCCTATGAAGTCATGGACTTGATTCAGAAAATCAACGACGAGGGGAATACAATTTTAGTGGTAACCCACGAGGAGGACATAGCGCACATGTGCAAAAGAATTGTACACCTTAAGGATGGTGTTATCGTAGAGGATAAAAAAATAGAACAAGTTAGAGCAGAATCCTATGTTCAGTAGGGATACCTGGAAAGAAATATTTGAAGCTATTAGCAAAAATAAGCTACGTACCTTCCTAACGGGATTTACGGTGGCTTTGGGTATTCTCATTTTTGTTACCCTTTTTGGAATGGGCAACGGTCTCAATAATACCTTCATGAAATTTTTTGGTGACGATGCCACCAATATTCTTAGACTCTTTCCTAGCCAAACCACGATTCCCTATGGGGGTTACAAAGCTAAAAGGCAGATTGAATTCGATAATGAAGACCTAGTTGATATCAATAACAATTTTGCGGCGCTAATTGACTATATCACCCCACGTATTTCGAGAACCGTATTGGTGACCTACAAGGAAGAATCGGATAATTATAATACTAGGGCGGTAGCACCTGGACATCAGTTTTCGGAGAAAACCATTATGATGAAGGGAAGGTTTATTAATGAAACCGATTTGGTCGAAAGAACCAAATATGCCGTTATTGGACGCCTTATTCAAAGAGACCTGTTTAAGGATGAAGACCCTATTGGAAAATATATTGATGTCGGCGGAAGTGCTTTCAAGGTAGTTGGGGTTTTTCAGGATGATGGCGGTGACAATGAGGAACGTTACATGTACATTCCATATACTACGCGACAATTGATTGAAGGAAACAACGATAAGGTTGATCAAATCATAGTGGCTTTTAACCAATCCATTGGGTACGCAGGGGCCCTTCAGTTTGAGAATAAGTTGGATGAGTTTATGAGAAAGAAAAAGGTGATAAGCCCTGATGATCCAAGGGGCATATTCATTCAAAATGTTGCCGATGACCTTAAAAGAAACCAACAGTTCGCGGGAGTGCTTCAAATTATTATTTCCGCAATCGCATTTTTCGTAATTATTTCTGGGGTTATTGGCATCAGTAATATCATGTTGTTTGTGGTCAAAGAACGTACCAAGGAAATTGGTATTCGAAAGGCGATGGGCGCTACCCCAGGTAGAATTACCGGAACCATTATGTTGGAGTCCATTTTTATTACTGCAATTTTTGGATTTATAGGGATGATCATAGGGATTATCATATTAAATGGGATTCAAGGTGAAACGTTGGAGGAGAATTATTTCATTACCAAACCGGCAATAAATACAGGAACTGCTGTTTTTGTAACGATATTATTGATTTTTTGCGGCGCAATTGCCGCCTATGTGCCCGCTCGAAGAGCGGCCAAGATTAAACCGATTGTAGCTTTAAGGGACGAATAATTATGAGACAGATATTTGACAGGGATACTTGGATTGAAATTTTTCAATCCATACGTAAAAACAAGTTAAGAACCTTTTTGACCATGATCGGTGTATTCATAGGAATCTACATCTATATTGGATTATCGGGTGCGGCCAAGGGTTTGGACAATGGGTTTGAAAGGGAATTTAAGAGTGTTGCACGCAATAGTATGTTTGTTTGGGCGCAGACCACAAGTGTTCCCTATAGTGGTTTTAAGACTGGAAGACAAATACAACTAAAGTTACCCGATGCCGAGGTTTTAAAAAAACAAGTACCAGAAATAATGGCATTGGCCCCTAGAAATGTGCGGGGGATATTTGGGGCCGACCCCGGATTGATTACAAGGGGATTGAAATCTGGTAACTATTCCGTATTTGGCGATTTTCCAGATTTTACCAAAATAGCTACAAAACGAATTTATGATGGGGGTCGCTTTATCAATGATGATGATATCGAACAAGAACGTAAGATTTGCGTTATTGGAGAACGTACCCAAAAGGAGCTTTTTGATGAAGATGAGGAACCTATAGGAGGCTATATTGTAATAGACGGTGTAAGTTTTCAAGTGGTCGGTGTACACAAATTCGCCGGTGGAGGTCCCTTTGATAATGATAGTGACATTTTTATTCCATTTACCACATACAGAAAATTGTACAATACCGGTGAGAATGTCTCGTGGTTTACCATTGCGGCCTATGACGACGCCGATGTGGTAAAAGTTGAAGAAGATATCAAAGCTACCCTAAGACGAATTCACAGGGTAGATCCAAAAGATGAACGGGCCATAGGCTCTTTTAATCTCGGTGAGGCCTTCAATAGGATATTTGGTTTTTCTGCTGGGCTAACCTTTCTATCATTGATTGTTGGTGTTGCTACTATTTTGGCCGGGGTCATTGGAATTGGCAATATTCTATTGATTTCCGTTAAGGAACGTACCAAGGAATTGGGGGTGAGAAGGGCCATGGGCGCTACCCCATCAGAAGTGAGAAACCAAATCATCATAGAGTCATTGGTATTGACTATGTTGGCAGGGATAATAGGAATCATTTTAGGGGCCGCAACCTTAAAATTAATTGATTCCCTAACACAGGGTGGGGATTTCCCTTATACAAATCCCACGGTGCCAATTCCTTTTGTTATTGGGTCACTTTTTTTAATGGTTGTTTTGGGAATCCTGATAGGATTGATTCCTGCACAACGAGCCGTTAGCATTCGACCAATAGATGCTTTGCGTGAAGAATAAGTATAAAACCAAAAATTGAACTAAATAATCATAAAATGAAGAAAATTTTAAAATGGGTTGGAATAGGAGTCTTGGTATTAGGCGCCTTGTGGGCCGCCACCTTTTTTATCGGTACCAATAGTAAGGGTACCATCGAGTATGATACGCATAACCCCTTCATATCAAGCATAGAAAAGAAAACGGTAGCTACGGGAAAGGTGATTCCTGAAGATGAAGTAGAGATCAAACCCCAGATTTCTGGCATTGTGGATAAAATTTATCTCGAAGAAGGGGCTACGGTAAAAGCGGGTGAGTTGATTGCCTTGATAAAGGTGGTTCCCAATGAGCAGTCATTATTTGCTGCCCGCGGAAGGGTGAATAACGCCAAAGTGGCGCTGAGTAATTCCCAGCTGGATTATAACCGGAACAAGGCCCTATTTGATAAAGGGGTCGTATCGGCACAAGATTTTCAAAACATAGAATTGGCTTTTAACCAAGCCAAGTTGGAGTTGGAAAATGCCCAGAATGATTACCAAATTATTTTGCGGGGTTCTGCAGGGGGGTCTACCAGTGCCAACACCAATATCAGGGCTACGGTAACCGGGACCATATTGGAGATTCCAGTTGAAGAAGGTGATCAGGTCATTCAAAGTAACAACTTTAATGATGGTACGACCATAGCTACCATTGCCGACTTGGGCAAAATGATTTTTGAAGGACAAGTAGATGAGGGTGAAGTAGGTAAATTGGAAATAGGAATGCCCTTAAAGATTACCCTTGGAGCCATTGAAGATCAAGAGTTCGAAGCCAAATTAAAGTTTATTGCTCCAAAAGGAGTAGAGGAAGCAGGTGCCGTACAATTTAAGATTGAAGGCGACGTATCCGTTTCCGATGATTTCGTAGTTCGGGCGGGATATAGTGCCAATGCTTCGCTAACATTGGAGAAGAAAGACAGTATCCTGGTTATTCCTGAAGCCTTATTGCAATTTGATAAAGATACCAACAAGCCTTATGTTGAAGTGTCCACGGGAGAACAGGAATTCGAACGAAAGGATATCGAGATTGGCATTTCGGACGGTATCAATGTCGAAATTGTTTCGGGTTTAACGGAAGAAGACGACGTGAAGCAATGGAACAAAACAGAGCCTATAAAGAAGGGTACCGAAGAAGAAGGAGAAGAGGAAGAAGGGGATAGTGCCGAGTAACCAATAATTGACCAAAATCAAAAAACGAATGAAATCAAAAGTTTTAATAGGAGTACTTTTTTGCGCTGTGTTTTCAATGAGCGCACAGGTAAAGAAATGGACATTGGAAGAATGTGTGCGTTACGCTGTGGAAAACAATCTTACGATTGGGCAGTTTGAGCTGGATTTGGATAATGCCAAAATTGATAAGTCGGATGCAATTGGCAATTTGCTGCCTACATTAAATGGTTCCGCGACGGCATCAAGTAATACTGGTTTTTCCATTAATCCAACAAATAACCTGCCTACCAACCAAACGGCAAATAACGTTAATCCCAGCATAACAACGAACCTTAATTTGTTTGATGGTTTGCGTAATGTAAGGCAATTACAAAGGGCAAAACTAAATGCGATTTCAAATCAATATCGATTGGATGATTTAAAAGATGATATTAGATTGCAAGTCGCTCAAGCATATTTAGATGTGATAAGTAACAAAGAGGCGCTAAAGGTAGCTGAAGCTCAATATGCCGTTACTGAACAAGATTTGAAACGGACAAAGGAGTTGGTGGAATCAGGGGTGGTTCCTAGGGGTGATTTATTGGAAATTGAGGCGACCGCGGCTTCACAAGAACAACAGATTATCACTAATGAAGCCCTGGTTACCATTTCCAAAATATCCTTGGCACAACTTTTACAGATTACGGACTATGAGAACTTTGATGTTGCCGATGAATCTTTTGACGTACCAACTTCTGATATTTTGGGTAATTCCCCAAAAGAGATCTTTGCGAAATCGTTGTCCTTTAGAAATGATGTCAAGCTGGCGGAGGTCAATGTTGATTTGGCTGAAAAAGACTTGGAAATTGCCCAAGGGGGGTACTTGCCAACTTTAGGCGCATTTTTTCAATATAATACACGTTATTCCGATGTTACCGTTATTCCAGATGTTAATGGTGTTCCGTTTACCCCTAATTTTATCGATCAGCTTTGGATTTTTGATGGTGTTTCTTACGGAGCCCAGCTGAGCGTTCCCATCTTTAATGGGTGGTCAACTAGAAATAATGTAAAGCGCTCAAAAATCAGCCTAAAAAGGGCCGAGCTACAATTCGAGCAAACTAAATTGGAATTGGAAGCCACAGTAAACCAAGCTTACGTAGATGTGCAAACGTTCTCCAAAGCCTATGAGGCCGCTGAAAAAAACCTGGAAGCACGTGAGTTGGCCTATCAATACCAAAAAGACCGTTTTGACGTAGGATTGTTAAATGCCTTTGCTTTTGGTCAGTCTCAAGCACAGTTAGACGATGCTAGAGCAAACGTAATTCGTAGCAAATACGATTATATCTTCCGATTAAAAATATTGGAGTTCTATTTTGGGATTCCGATTCAACTCAACTAAACTTATGGGTTGATGCCCCTCCATTTGGAGGGGTTTTTTGTTTTATCCCATTTTCGGATACGCTTCCATTATCTTTGCCCAATGGCTACAATTCTTTGTTTGGAAACAGCAACTACCAATTGTTCGGTCGCTCTGGGAATTCATGGTGAAATTAAAAGTTGGGTTGAGGAAAATTCCCCGAATTATTCCCATTCCGAACAGTTGCACGTTTTTATGGAACAGGCCATGACGAAAGCCTCGGTTTCTATCAAAGATTTGGATGCTATTGCCGTTAGTAAAGGCCCAGGATCATATACTGGACTTAGGATTGGGGTTTCAGCAGCAAAGGGATTGTGCTTCTCGCTGGACATTCCCTTGATTTCCATTCCTACGCTTAAAAGCATGGCTACCCAAATTCAATTAAACCCTAAGGAAGTGGTAATTCCCCTTTTGGATGCAAGACGGATGGAGGTATATTCCTGTGCGTTTGATGATAAGCATATGGCACTAAGTGATACAAAAGCGGAAATCATCTCGGAGGGTTCTTTTCAGGAATATGTTAAATATCAAAAAATCCATCTCGTCGGAAATGGTGCAGCAAAATGTAAAGACGTCTTGACTCATGATATCTTTGAATTCGATCCTGGGGTGGTACCGTCGGCAAAAGAAATGGTCACTTTAGCTGAAAAAAAGTATCTCCGTAATGAATTTGAAGATGTGGCCTATTTTGAACCCTATTATCTGAAGGATTTTGTGCTTCAAGGGAAGAATAAAACCTAGTCACCATCTTCAATGGTATGCACCACTCGCTGTGGAAACGGAATTTCTATTCCAGCGGCATCGAATCGTAGTTTGGATTGTTCGATCAAATCAAAGCGTGCAGGCCAAAATACCTCATTAGGTGCCCAAAAACGCAATGTTAGGTTCACTGAACTATCCCCTAAACTATCTACATAAACTTCAGGGGCCGGCTCCTTTAAAATACGCTCGTCGTTGGCACAAATATCAAGAAGGATGTCTTTTGCCTTCTTAATATCGGAACCGTATCCGATACCCACTTTATAATTTTCCCTACGGTTGGGTTCAGCGCTGTAGTTTATAATGTTTCCATTGGCCAATATTCCATTGGGGACGATGGCAATTTGATTGCCGAAGGTATTGAGTTTGGTGTTAAAGATGGAAATTTCCTTGACTGCTCCATCCACGCCCTGCGCAGAAATCCAATCCCCCACCCGAAAGGGTTTAAATAAAAGGATAAGTACACCACCGGCAAAATTGGCCAAGGATCCTTGTAAAGCCAATCCTATGGCGAGTCCCGCAGCACCAATCATCGCCACCAAGGAAGAGGTCTTTACGCCTAATTGGGTAACTACCAAAACGGCCAAAAGTACTTTAAGTGCAATTTTGATAAAACTTTGCAAGAAAGATTCAAGGGCAGGGTCATAATCCTTTCTTTCAAAAAACCGCTGTACAAGTTTATTGATGATGCGAATCATCCAGAGCCCAACAATAAGGATAATGATGGCCAGTATCAAATCTGGTAAAAGGTTCCAAAACCACTCAATGGCATTCTCAATATGCTGTTCGTAATTACGGATTTTATCTTTCATACCAATGATTTTATCATCCCATTATCCAAATTAAAATAAGAAATCAAGCGAAGTTTTTTAAACGACGTTTAAAAATAAGCTTGTCCTAGAGTTGTTTTAAAGCCCGATCAACAGAAGTGACAGGGAGTTTACAAGTACCCTCAATACAAACGTAAATTAAGGTTTGTCCCTCATTATACCTACTTTTTAATAAGTCCAATGTTCCTTCATTGCCCGAACCCACCAAAACACTGTTGGGCAAGTAGCGCGCGGAAATTTCCTTACCAATTCTTTTATGATTTTCACCCACAACGGCAATCTCATAAAAGTTTTTGTTTTGAAAAAGTACTAGGTTCAACCAATTGGCAAAACTTTGTCCATTTTCAATAAAGTTGTCCTGAACGTTGCGTACCATCTGAAAGGCTTGTTCCCCATACCCTGCTTTTGGAAAAAGTTTATGGAGCTTTAAAAGGTTGTTTGCCATAATGGAATTGGATGAGGAAATTTCCTTATCGTAGAGTTCTATGGACTTTCTAATCAGATCATTCTCGTTATTTGAGGTATAAAAGAACATCTGGCTTTCCCCATCTTTAAAATTTGAAATGACAGTATCCGTCAGTTTTTTTGCCGCGGAGCCGGTGTGCCAGAGCTGCGGTGGGAGACTCCTCCGGGCCTCCACGTCCGACGAGGAGCAGCGGACGGCGGGCAAGACCGGCCGGCAGCA